>QCUW01000015.1 GCA_003210695.1 Prochlorococcus sp. AG-679-P15
ATCAACTTTTGGACCAGGCAATTGTCCCCCTTCACCTGGTTTAGCGCCTTGAGCCATTTTGATTTCAAGTTGCTTGCCACTTCTCAGATATTCTGGAGTAACCCCAAATCTTCCAGAAGCTATTTGTTTAATTGCTGAGCAGGCAGTATCTCCATTTTCTAGACCCTTTATAAAAGGTAATGTGGCTGACTGAGAATTCTCATCAATATCATTTAATACGTTAAAGCGAGCAGGATCTTCACCTCCTTCGCCGCTGTTACTTTTACCTCCAATTCTATTCATTGCAACTGCCAATACTTCATGTGCTTCTCTTGATAATGCTCCTAAACTCATACCTCCAGTACAAAACCTTTTACATATTGATTCGACACTTTCAACCTGATCTATTGGAATACTTTTCCTCTTCGAATTAATTGTTAGTAAATCTCTTAAAGAAGTAATTGGTCTATTACGAATTAGTGTTTTATAAGTTTCGAAATGATTGTATCCTGGCCCCTGCTTCAAAGCGGAATGTAGAACCTTAGACATTTCTGGGTTATTAGAATGATATTCTCCATTATTTCTAAATTGAACAAATCCTAGAAACTCTAATTTTTTTAAATCAATTTCTGGATATGCTTTTGTATGTATTGCGAGTGATTCATTTGCAAGTTCTTTCATCGTGATTCCTGCAATTCGACTTGTTGTTCCATCGAAGGCTATTTTTATTAAATCAGAACCAATTCCAACAGCCTCAAAAATTTGAGCACCATGATAGCTTGATAAAAGAGAAATTCCTATTTTAGAAAGTATTTTTCTTAGCCCATCTTCCAAAGCTTTTTTGATATTTTTCTGTACTTCTTCAACAGATATTGGATTGATTTTTTTACTAGCTATAAGTTTTTGGGTTTTTGGATGTTGTAACCAATGTCTACCAGATTCAAATGTTAACCATGGGCAAACAGCGCTAACTCCATAACCAATTAAACAAGCTAGATGATGCGTACTCCAACATTGTCCAGTTTCAATTATGAGTGAGGCTTTTAATCTTATTTCTTTTTTAAGCAGATAATGATGAATTGCACCTACAGCTAATAAAGGAGGAATAAAACTTTTTTTTGAATTCACTCCTTTGTCAGAAATGATTATTAAAGAACTACCTTCATTTATTGAGATCTCGCTTAATTTACATATTTCTTCTAATTTTTTTTCAAAACCTCTAATACCTTCATCAATATCAAATAAACTTGAAATTGTTTTAGATTTAAATTCTGATTCTTTGAGTGAAATTAATTCTTGTTCATTTATAATTGGGCTTTTAAGATGAATAAAAGGTTTAATATTTTTTGTTTCAAAGGGGGAGCATCTTTCCCCAAGATGCATTTCTAAGCTCATTACTAATTTTTCTCTTAAAGGATCTATTGGAGGGTTAGTAACTTGTGCAAATCTTTGTTTGAAGTAATCGTATAAAATATGTGGCTTTGAAGAGAGCACCGCTAATGGTATATCGTCGCCCATGCAATATGTCGGTTCTTTAGAAAGAGAAGCCATTGAATCAAGAATTAGATCATTATCTTCTGAAGAAAAACCGTAAGCAGTTTGCTGTTGAAGCAATTCAAGATCTTTTAAAAAGCAAGTATTATTCCATTCATTGTTTTGGAGTTTTACAATTCTTTGTCTCAACAGGTCTCGATAGCTTTCTCTTTTAGCAGCTTGTGATTTAACATCCCAATTCCTCAAAATCTTATTCTTAAGAAAATCTACTGCTAGCATTTGACCAGGACCTAAGCGTCCTTTTTCTGTAATTCTTTTTTCTTCAATATCTACTACTCCTGTTTCTGAGCCCATTATCACAAACCCATCATTTGTTATTGAATATCGTGCAGGTCTTAACCCATTCCTATCTAAAGTTGCCCCAACAAAATCGCCATCTGCAAATACTAATAGAGCAGGCCCGTCCCAAGCTTCTTGGAGACTAGCTGAATATTCATAAAATGCTTTTATATCATCTCTATGTTCAAGTTCTGGTTGATCTCTAAATGCTTCTGGAACAAGTCCTAACAAAGAATCAGTTATTGGTTTGCCTGAACGAATATTAATTTCTAGAGTTGCATCAAGATTTGATGAATCACTTTTATTTACATCAACAATTGGTTTGATATCTCTAGATAATTCACCCCAGTAGTCATCTATATGTGTTTCTGATGCTTTCGCCCAATTAATATTTCCTAAGAGGGTATTGATTTCTCCATTATGGCCTAAAAACCTCATTGGCTGAGCAAGAGGCCATTTTGGCAAAGTATTTGTGCTAAATCTTCGATGGTAAACAGAAAATGAAACTTTAAAATCCTCTTTCTTTAAGTCTTCATAAAATTCAGATAAAACTTCTGATCTAACCATCCCTTTGTAAACAACCGTTTTGGAGCTAAGCGAAGCGAAATAAAATTCACAATCGCCAACCGCATTTTTTGTATTTTCTCTTATTCTTTTTTCTATTCTTTTTCTCAGTTGAAATAAGCGCATCTCAATATCTTGACTATCATCTTTTCCCAAAAAAATGATCCATTGACTTATGGATGGCGCGTTTGCTTTTGCCAAAGGTCCTAATTTTTCATTCTTAACAGGTACGTTTCTCCAAAATGTTTTTTTGAAATTTAGTTTTTTAGCTTCATCATCACATATTAATTTTGATTCTTTGATTTTTAATTCATTATTTGGCATGAAAATCATACCCAAACCCCTTTTCTCATAAGGTTCAGTAATTAAATTCAATTCTCTATCTAAAAATGTCCAAGGAATTGAACATAAAATACCAGCTCCATCACCTGAATCACTATCTCCTCCGCATCCACCTCTATGTTCCATACAATTAAGTCCTTTAAGAGATTGTTTTAATATCCAATTACTTTCTTTACCTTCAATATTTGCTATAAAACCTACTCCACAGGCATCTTTCTCTCCAATTATTCCATTTGGAGAATAACTATCTTGGTATGGTCCAATATTTCTTTTGATACTTTCTGGCATAAATTAATTTACTATATAAAGAATTTTATTTATTTCCATTATAAAAATAAAAATCCAAATAAAACTAAAAATAATGAAGAATTACTAAACAAATTTAAATTTCAATTTCAAATTAAATAAATAAAAAAAACTTTTGATGTGTCTCGTAAAAGGTTATGATGTTTTGATATGTATTTTTTATCTATAAGTATAGATGCCGACCATTTCACAATTAATTGGATCAGAGAGAAAACGTCTGACAAGAAAAACAAAATCTCCTGCACTTAAATCTTGTCCAGAGAGAAGAGGTGTATGTACAAGAGTTTATACATCTACTCCTAAGAAACCTAATTCTGCCTTAAGAAAAGTTGCTAGAGTTAGATTAACTTCAGGTTTTGAGGTTACGGCATATATTCCTGGAATCGGACATAATTTACAAGAACACTCTGTTGTTCTTCTAAGAGGCGGAAGAGTTAAAGATTTGCCTGGAGTAAGATATCATATAATAAGAGGAACTTTAGATACTGCAGGAGTCAAAGATAGACGTCAATCCAGATCTAAATATGGAGCAAAAGCCCCTAAAAATGATTAATTTTTAACATCACTTTTTTTAATATGTCACGTCGTAATGCAGCAGTAAAGAGACCAGTTTTACCAGACCCTCAATTTAATAGTCGTCTTGCTTCAATGATGATTTCTAGATTGATGAAACATGGGAAAAAATCCACTGCACAAAAGATATTATCTGATGCTTTTTCTATCATCAGTGAGAGAACCGGAGGGAATGCCGTTGAGTTATTTGAAACAGCGGTAAAGAATGCTACTCCCCTAGTTGAGGTAAGAGCAAGAAGAGTTGGAGGTGCTACTTATCAGGTCCCGATGGAAGTTCGTCAAGAAAGGGGTACCGCAATGGCATTAAGATGGCTTGTTACTTTTTCAAGAGGAAGAAACGGTAAAAGTATGTCACAAAAATTAGCCGGAGAGTTAATGGACGCAGCTAATGAAACAGGCAGTGCAGTGAAGAAGAGGGAAGATACACATAAAATGGCAGAAGCTAATAAGGCTTTTGCTCACTATAGATACTAATTTTGACCAAAATGGTCTTTAATTAGTTTATTATTAAAAGAAAGTTTATTTGATCAAATAAACTAAAATTATTTAGCAAATCATTCTATTTGGAGTTTTAACATTGGCACGCGACTTTCCCCTTGAACGAGTAAGGAACATAGGTATAGCCGCTCATATTGATGCAGGTAAAACAACTACTACTGAAAGAATACTATTTTATTCAGGAGTTGTTCATAAAATTGGAGAAGTACATGATGGCGCTGCAGTCACTGATTGGATGGCTCAAGAAAGAGAAAGAGGAATTACAATAACAGCTGCTGCTATTTCTACAAGCTGGCAGGATCATAGGATCAATATTATTGATACTCCAGGTCACGTTGACTTTACTATTGAAGTGGAAAGATCAATGCGCGTTTTAGATGGAGTCATAGCAGTATTTTGCGCGGTAGGTGGAGTTCAGCCTCAGTCTGAAACAGTTTGGCGTCAAGCAGATAGATACTCTGTTCCTAGAATGGTTTTTGTTAACAAAATGGACAGAACTGGCGCAGATTTCTTAAAAGTGAATAAGCAAATTAAAGATCGATTAAAGGCAAATGCACTCCCAATTCAGCTACCAATTGGAGCAGAAGGCGATCTTACAGGCATTATTGATTTAGTTGCTAACAAAGCATATCTTTATAAAAATGATTTAGGTACTGACATTGAAGAAGCACCAATTCCATCTGAAATGGAGGAGGAAGCTGTTGAGTGGAGAAATAAGTTGATGGAGAGCGTTGCAGAAAATGATGAAGACTTAATAGAAATATTTCTCGACACGGGAGAATTATCAGAAGAACAACTTAAAAAAGGTATAAGGGAAGGGGTTTTAAAACATGGATTAGTTCCTGTTTTGTGTGGCTCAGCTTTTAAAAATAAAGGTGTCCAGCTTGTTTTAGATGCTGTTGTAGATTACTTGCCAGCTCCAGTTGATGTAAAACCAATACAAGGTGTTTTACCGAATGGTAAAGAAGATATAAGACCTTCAGATGATAATGCTCCTTTCAGTGCATTAGCTTTCAAAGTGATGTCAGATCCTTATGGGAAATTAACTTTTGTAAGGATGTATTCAGGTGTTCTTTCAAAAGGAAGTTATGTAATGAATTCTACTAAAGATGCTAAAGAGAGAATTTCTAGATTAGTAATTCTAAAGGCTGATGAAAGGGAAGAGGTTGATGAATTGAGGGCTGGAGATTTAGGCGCTGTACTAGGTCTGAAGAACACAACAACTGGTGACACTTTATGTAATACAGAAGATCCTATAGTTTTGGAGACATTGTTTATCCCCGAACCAGTTATTTCAGTTGCCGTTGAGCCAAAAACCAAAGGGGATATGGAAAAATTATCAAAAGCTTTAACCGCTTTGTCTGAAGAGGATCCAACTTTTAGGGTAAGTACTGATCCTGAGACAAATCAAACTGTAATAGCTGGTATGGGCGAGTTGCACCTAGAAATTCTTGTAGACAGAATGTTAAGGGAATTTAAAGTTGAAGCTAATATTGGAGCTCCTCAGGTTTCATACAGAGAGACTATTAGGTCCAGTTCTAAAGGTGAAGGTAAATATGCAAGACAAACTGGAGGAAAAGGTCAATATGGTCATGTAATAATTGAAATGGAACCTGCTGAAGTTGGCAAAGGTTTTGAATTCGTCAATAAAATTGTTGGTGGAGCTGTACCGAAAGAGTACATTGGACCTGCATCTAATGGAATGAAAGAAACCTGTGAATCTGGTGTTCTTGCCGGTTATCCACTCATTGATGTAAAAGTAACACTAGTCGATGGTTCATTCCACGATGTAGACTCATCTGAAATGGCCTTCAAAATTGCAGGCTCCATGGCTTTTAAAGATGGGGTTAAAAAATGCAACCCTGTCCTGTTAGAGCCTATGATGAAAGTTGAGGTCGAAAGTCCTGACGACTTTCTTGGATCTGTAATTGGTGATCTCTCTTCTAGAAGAGGTCAAGTGGAAGGACAATCTGTTGATGATGGATTGTCTAAGGTACAGGCCAAAGTGCCCTTAGCCGAAATGTTCGGTTATGCCACTCAACTCCGATCAATGACTCAAGGTCGGGGTATATTTTCAATGGAGTTCGCAAATTATGAGGAAGTTCCTCGTAATGTTGCTGAAGCTATCATTTCCAAGAATCAGGGCAGCTCCTGATCTCTAACCCAAACACTCTTTAACCCTCGATTCTTTATTCAAATGGCTCGCGAGAAGTTCGAAAGGAACAAACCACATGTAAACATAGGCACTATTGGCCATGTTGATCATGGAAAAACCACCTTGACTGCTGCTATTACAAATGTTCTAGCTAAAAAAGGTCAAGCACAAGCTCAAGATTATGGAGACATAGACGGAGCTCCAGAAGAAAGAGAACGTGGCATCACAATTAATACTGCTCACGTTGAATACGAAACTGAAGGCAGACACTATGCCCATGTTGACTGCCCAGGTCATGCAGATTATGTTAAAAACATGATTACTGGTGCTGCTCAAATGGATGGTGCAATTTTGGTTTGTGCCGCAACAGATGGTCCTATGGCGCAAACAAAAGAGCATATTCTTCTAGCTAAACAGGTTGGGGTTCCTGCCCTTGTAGTAGCTTTAAACAAGTGTGACATGGTCGATGATGAAGAAATTATTGAACTTGTTGAAATGGAAATTAGAGAACTTTTAGATAGTTATGATTTCCCAGGAGATGATATTCCTATAGTTCAGGTTTCCGGTTTAAAAGCTCTTGAAGGTGATACTACATGGGAATCAAAAATTGAAGAATTAATGAAGGCTGTTGATGCTAGTATTCCTGAGCCAGAAAGAGAAGTTGACAAACCATTTTTGATGGCAGTTGAAGATGTTTTCTCAATTACTGGTAGAGGAACTGTAGCTACTGGAAGAATTGAGAGAGGAAAGGTTAAGGTAGGAGAAGAAGTTGAAATTGTAGGAATACGTGACACAAGATTAACAACTGTTACTGGTGTTGAAATGTTTAGAAAGCTTCTCGATGAAGGTATGGCTGGCGATAATGTTGGTTTACTTCTACGTGGTGTTCAGAAAGAAGATATTGAGAGAGGAATGGTACTTGTTAAGAAAGGATCTATTACTCCTCACACTCAGTTTGAAGGAGAAGTTTATGTCCTTAAAAAAGAAGAGGGTGGCAGACATACACCTTTCTTCGCAGGATATAGACCGCAGTTTTATATCAGAACAACTGATGTGACAGGTCAAATCACAGCTTTTACTTCTGATGACGGCTCTAATGTTGAAATGGTTATGCCAGGTGACAGAATAAAGATGACTGGTGAATTAATTTGTCCAGTAGCTATCGAACAAGGTATGCGATTCGCAATCCGTGAAGGTGGACGTACTATTGGAGCTGGAGTTGTTTCTAAAATTCTTAAATAATATTTGAATTTTAAGAATTCAACCTCAATCACTTACTATAGGTAAATGGATTAGGGTCATTATTAATCAATGGCCCTCACCAGTAGTTAATTTAAAATTATGACTGCATCAATTGCACAACAAAAAATAAGAATAAGACTAAAAGCATTCGATAGAAGAATGCTAGATTTATCATGCGATAAAATAATTCAAACTGCTGATACTACATCTGCTTCAGCAATAGGTCCAATACCTTTACCTACAAAAAGGAAAATTTATTGTGTGCTAAGGTCACCACATGTTGATAAAGATTCTAGAGAGCATTTTGAAACAAGGACTCATAGAAGGATAATAGATATTTATAGTCCTTCTGCCAAAACTATTGATGCTCTAATGAAGCTGGATCTTCCTAGTGGCGTAGATATAGAAGTTAAACTTTAAGAAAACCCGAAAACGACTTAAATTGATTACTATAAATGGATATAAATGAGGTTTAAATGGGAGAGCTTTCAGTAAGGGAATTACCTTTATTCCCTCTGCCAGAAGTTGTTCTTTTCCCTCAAGAAGTATTACCTTTACACATCTTTGAATCAAGATACAGAATTATGCTTCAATCTGTTCTTGAATCTGATTCAATGTTTGGAGTAATTAAATGGGACCCTATTAAAAAGAGTATGGCAAATGTTGGCTGTTGTGCTCAAATAATTAAACATCAAACAGCCGAAGATGGTAGAAGTAATATAGTTACTTTGGGACAGCAAAGATTTCAAGTTTTAGAAATTGTCCGTTCAACTCCTTATTGTTCAGCAATGGTTAGTTGGATCAATGATGAAAATATTGAAAGTTTTCAAAGCTTAGATCTTTTAAGAGATTCAGTTACTGAAGCTTTAAATGATGTAGTTAAATTAACTAGTAAATTAACCAATTCTCAAAAAGTTCTTCCTGATAAATTACCCGAAAACCCTCTGGAACTCTCTTTCTGGATCGGAGCACATTTAGGTGGACCTGTAGCTGAAGAGCAGCAGAGACTTCTAGAGGAGAGGAATACCTACACTCGTTTACAAAGAGAGTTTGAAATGTTAGACCATACTAGAAAACAACTAGCAGCTAGAACAGCTTTAAAAGAAAGCTTTCCTGATATTAAAGAAAACTAAATGTCTACATTTTTAATATCTTCTATTTTTTTTGTATTAATTGCTTTATTTCTCTATTTAGTATTTTGGCGAATAAATAAGAGAAAATATATTTCTTCGGGAACTGTAGCTTCAGCTTATGACTCATGGACGCAAGATAAACTACTAGAAAGATTATGGGGCGAGCATATTCATTTAGGTTTCTATCCACTAAATAAAAATATTGATTTTAGAGAGGCTAAAGTACAATTTGTTCATGAGCTAGTTAGCTGGAGTAATTTAGATAAATTACCTAGAGGTTCTAGGGTTTTAGATGTGGGTTGTGGCATAGGTGGAAGCTCTAGGATTCTTGCTAATTACTATGGATTTAATGTTACTGGAATAACTATTAGTCCAGCTCAGGTTAAAAGAGCTATAGAACTTACTCCTTATGAATGTAAATGTAACTTTAAAGTTATGGATGCTTTGGATTTGAAATTTGAAGATGGAGCATTTGATGGAATTTGGAGTGTTGAGGCAGGAGCCCATATGAATAATAAAACCAAATTTGCAGATCAAATGTTAAGAACTTTGAGACCTGGAGGATATTTAGCCTTGGCTGATTGGAATTCAAGAGATTTAAAAAAACAGCCCCCATCAATGCTTGAAAAAATAATCTTAAAACAATTACTTGAACAGTGGGTTCATCCTGAATTTATAAGTATCAATGACTTTGGTAGTATTCTTATTAACAATAAAAATAGTTCAGGTGAAGTTATTTTTGATAACTGGAATTCCTATACAAATCCATCTTGGTATGATTCAATATTTGAAGGGATGAGAAGGCCAAATGCAATTTTATCTCTCGGTCCAGTAGCTATATTAAAATCTATAAGAGAGATTCCTACAATATTGTTAATGGATTGGGCCTTTAAAAAAGGTTTAATGGAGTTTGGGGTTTATAAATGTAGAGGCTAATTATTCTAAATTAATTTTTTCTGAAAAATAACACCCAAAGTCTACCAAATGTTCACATAGGGGTTTTAGTTTTTTCTTCAATTCACAAAAGGCTTCAATATTACTTCTCATATTTATTTCAACATCAACATAAATTATATATTCTCCCAGTTCTCTCTTAGAAGGTCTTGATTCTATCTTGCTCATATTGAATCCAAATTTAGCAATGTAATTTAAAGCTTCAAGTAAAGCTCCTGGATTATTTGAGAGTAATGAAAAAGCAAAACTGGCAATATTAGCTGTATCTAAAATTGATTCTTTACTCAATAAAACAAATCTTGTGCAATTACCTGGAACATCATTAATAGGAAATGCTAATTCTTTAAGTCCTTCTATTTTAGTAAGAGATTTAGATCCAATAGCCGCTCTAAATGAACTCCCCCTTACCATATTCACAGCTTCTGAAGTTGAATTTGTTGATAAAGTAATTGCTTCTGGAAGATTCTCAGATAACCATTCTGAACACTGAGCTAAAGCTTGTGGATGAGAAAGCACCTCTGATATCTCTGCAATGTTTCCATCACTAATTAATGCATGTTTTATTGGTAAAACAATTGCTTTATTGATATTAATATCAGGAAATTTCCAAAGTGCGTCTAAAGTCGTTGTTACACCTCCCTCAACAGAGTTTTCAATAGGTACTATTGCAGCATCACAATTGTTGTAGGCTATTGTTTTAATAACCGAATATAGCCCATTACATGGTACAAATATAGGTGACTCAAAATTGGCAAGCTTTGATAAAATATGAGCTGCTTTTTCTGCGTATGTCCCTTCAGGGCCTAAATATGCAACTTGTTTGCGCATGATTAATTGTAAGAAAAAAAATAGATCAAATAAGCATTGGAGGTATGTAGAAAAATGCTTTTAGCTTTTGATGCTAAACAGAAACTTAAGCTTTCTGTGACAAAGAATAAGGAATATCTTTCTAAATATCTTTTGGAAGAAGAAAGAGTTGTTGGAGCAATGCTGGACCCCAATAAATTAGAACCTGAAGGGGATGGAAAGTATAAATATACTGTAACAAGTTTCAGGGTTTTTCAATTAGATGTTAACCCTGTTGTATCAATTGCAGTTGAGAATAAAGAGGGTATTTTAAAAATGAGTGCACTTGATAGCAAATTAGATGGTTTAGGGATAATAGAAGATTTTAGTTTAATTTTGAAAGCTAACTTGGAGGCGACTGATAATGGATTAGAAGGCGAAGCACTTCTGGGGGTCTCAGTAAGTCAACCTCCTCTTTTGAAACTTGTGCCAAAGAAAATTTTGGAATCAACTGGTCATTCAGTATTGAATGGAATTTTATTGGGTATAAAATCTAGAGTACAGCAACAATTAATAAAAGATTTTATATCTTGGTGTGCATTAAATGAAGTTTAATTTAGTCAAGAAACTTTTCCTATGAAGAGAAGTCATTCCATTTGCTTTAAGAATTGATAAATGTTCTTTAGTCCCATATCCTTTATTTTTATATATTAAATATCCAGAGAATTTTCTTTCCAATCTTTCCATTAAAAAGTCACGTGTTACTTTTGCAATTATGCTTGCAGCAGCAATTGATGTAAATTTGGAATCTCCTGAAATTATATTTCTTTGACTACCCTTCCAAAGTCTTAATGATAATGGGCCATCAATAAGCACTTCAGATGGATTATTTTTTAACTTCTTGATAGCTCTTATCATTGAAAGCTCGGTGGCATATCTTATTCCTAGTTGATCTATTTCTCTAACTGAACACTGTCCCAAGCTGTAATCTGACGATAAAGCAATAATTTTAGGAAAAAGAAGTTTTCTTTTTTTTGGGGTTAATTTTTTACTATCGTTTACACCCAATTGCTTGAGTATTAATCCATTTTTTTCAGTTAGAACTACGGTAGCTGAAAATACAGGTCCAAAAACCGCACCACGTCCTACTTCGTCAATACCTATCTCAGAAATTTTACTCAATACTTGCAGATGATCTTCTTCTTTTACGTCTTGAATGATCAATTTCATCTTTTATTTCTATTTCCTCTTCAGCAATTGTTATCTTTGGTAATTTATTCTCTGGATTAACTTTCTTAGTTTCATCTAATACAACTTCCAACTTTTCAATTGAATTAGAAGTTGTGGCTTTTTTATTTGCTTTTTTACTGGAAACTTTATTTATTGATTTTTTATTATTCTCTAAATCTTTTTCTTTGTTCTTATCATCTTCTACACGTATTAAGTGATTATTAGTTAGATATTCTTTCCCTAATTTAATTAATGGATTAATGCCAAGTTGACTGTATACAATTTTTTCATCGTTACTGAGCTCAACTGTTATTACTTTCTTTTCTTTTGAATTATTTGTATTAAGTATTTCATTATCATTTTCCTTTTTTTTGGAATGATCATTGTCTTTATTTGAATTTTTGGAGTTATGCAATTCTTGTTTAACTAACTTTTCTTGATTTTCAATTTCTTGAGGGGGCTCTAAATCTGGAGACTTTATATTACTTAATTTACTAGATTTCTTTGCAGAGTAATTTTTTTCTGAATTTAAATTTTGAAAATTTGGTAAACTTTCTATATGACCTAATCCATTGCAAGTATTACATTTTTTGCCGAATAATTCATATATATTTTGGCCTTGTCTTTTTCTGGTTAATTCGACTAAACCTAATTCAGTAAGCTCAGCTATTTGAGGCCTTGCAGAATCATCTTTTATGGCTAAGGTGAATTGCTCAAGTAACTGAAATTGATCTCTTCGAGATTCCATATCTATAAAATCTATTACTAGAACTCCTCCAATATTTCGCAATTTCATTTGTCGAGAAATTTCAACAGCTGCTTCGCAATTGGTCCATAAAACAGTTTGCCTTGAATTTGCTGATCTTGTGAAAGACCCAGAATTTACATCAATTACTGTTAAAGCTTCAGTAGGCTCAATAATTATGTATCCTCCTGAGGGTAAATCTACTCTTGGTTGAAGAGCCTTTTGAATAGTTTTGTTAATTTGGTATTTTTCTAAAATATGTTCGTTTATATCATTACTATGAAAAACAAGATCCACATTAGAATCATTATTAATTAAAAAGTTTTTTGCTTTTTCGAGAGCTATTTTATTATCAATTATTATTTTATTGGTTGATGATTTAACACAATCTCTTAAAATTTTTAATGAAAAATCTTCATCTCGATTTATAAGATTTGGTGGAAGAGAGTTCTCCGAAATTTTTATAACTGCATCCCATTGTTCAATTAAATTTTCTAAATCTTCAATGAGTAATTCTTCTTTTATTTTTTCGGCTTCTGTTCGAAATAATAGACCTGTGCTGGGTGGTTTAATTAAAACCCCAAGTGCTCTTAAACGACTTCTTTCAGTATCAGTATTTATCTTCCTAGAAATATTGACTCCTTGACCGAAAGGTTGCAATATTAAATATTTCCCAGGTAATGAGATATTTCCTGTTAGTCTAGGCCCTTTATTTCCAGTGGGTTCTTTCATTACTTGAACAAGAACTTGTTGTTTGGGTTCAAGAAGTTCAGTAATGCCTAATACTCCTTTTTTGCGTCTTAATGGACCTAGATCTGATACATGAATAAAGCCATTTTTTTCACTTTCTCCAATATCGATAAAGGCGGCATCAATCCCTGGAAGAACATTTTCAACAGTTCCTAAAAAAATATCCCCGATTTGGTATTGACCTTGTGCGACGATTAATTCATCAACCCGATCATCTGTGAGTAGTGCTGCAATACGCGCCTGCTCAGCTATTACAATTTGCTGAGACATATTAAAAGATTAAGTATGGTTTGGATTTTGAAAATCGATAAAAGGTAAATAATTTTAATATTTAATTATTTACTAGCAATTTTTTAATTGTGAAGTTTATTAGATTTTTTAAAATAATAGGTAGCAGTTTAATTTGCTAGATATTTAACTTTTAGACGACTTTCAAACGATTTGAAATTGATTTAATAGCTATGATTATTTCTATTATTAAAATCATAACCTATCTTATATTAACATCTAATTCCCGCTTAAGCATAATCATCTATTATTCTTATTATATTAAACATCTAATTTTTATAGTGGTTAAAATAAACGAAAACTATTTAAAACTTAAAGCCGGATATCTATTCCCTGAGATATCAAAAAGAGTAAATAGTTATACTCAGGCAAATAAAAACTCAGAGATCATTAAGCTTGGGATAGGTGATGTTACGGAGCCGCTACCTAAAGCTTGTATAAATGCTATGAGTAAAGCATTAAATGAAATGGGAACGAATGTAGGATTTAAAGGTTATGGTCCAGAACAAGGATATGGATGGCTAAGGGAGAAAATTTCTGAAAATGATTTTATTTCAAGAGGCTGTCAAATTACAAAGGAAGAAATATTTGTTTCAGATGGTTCAAAATGCGATAGTAGTAATATTTTAGATATTCTTGGCGATGATAATTTGATTGCCGTAACAGATCCTGTTTATCCAGTTTATGTAGATAGTAATGTGATGACTGGGAGAACTGGAGAAACACTTCAAAATGGTACCTATCAAGGATTATTATATTTAGCGATTAATGAGGATAATAATTTTTTACCTGAAATTCCTAAAAATAAAGTTGATATTGTCTATCTTTGTTTTCCAAATAACCCAACTGGGGCAATCATCACTAAACATGAATTAAAAAAATGGGTTGACTATGCTAATGAAAATAATTCTTTGATCCTTTTCGATGCAGCTTATGAAGCTTTTATTCAAGATAAAGACATTCCACATTCAATATATGAGATAGAGGGAGCAAAAAATTGTGCTATTGAATTTAGATCTTTCTCTAAAAATGCAGGATTTACTGGAGTTAGATGTGCTTATACAGTAATTCCTAAAAATCTATCAGGACAAAATTCTAAAGGTGACAAAGTTGATTTATGGCCATTATGGAATAGACGTCAATGTACTAAATTTAATGGAGTTAGCTATATTGTTCAGAGAGGAGCTGAGGCAGTATATTCTTCTCAAGGTAAAAAAGAGGTTAATTCTTTAATTGATTTTTATATGGAAAATGCAAAGATTATGCGAAGTAAGCTAATGAGTGCTGGTTTTGCAGTTTATGGGGGTGATAATGCACCATATGTTTGGATTAAAGTCCCGTCTGAGATGACTTCTTGGGACTTTTTTGATTATTTACTTGAAAAAGCTGATGTGGTAGGCACTCCAGGAAGCGGGTTTGGATTGGCTGGAGAAGGCTATTTTAGATTATCTGCCTTTAACTCTAGATCAAATGTTATTAATGCAATGGAAAGAGTAATTAATATATAATAATTAATAAATTATAAGAAATTTAAAAAACAAATTTCATGTCAAATATAAAGTTAGAAGAAGGGAAAAATAATAATGCAGCAGTTTTGGAAAAAAAACCAGCCGCATTAAAAAACAAATCCCCAAAATATAAAGTATTACTTCACAATGACCCTGTTAATTCTATGGAGTATGTCACTAATTCACTTAGAGAGGTAGTTCCACAATTAAGCGAACAAGATGCCATTTCTATTATGCTTGAAGCTCATAATACTGGTGTTGGTCTAGTTATCGTTTGTGATCTTGAACCAGCAGAATTTTATTCGGAATCCTTGAAATCAAAAGGCATATCAAGCTCTATTGAAAAGGAAGATTGATTAATTTATCAATAGTGATTTAAAGCAAATTTATTTTAAAATTTTGCTGCTAATAATTTTCTTTCCGATAATTTAGGAACTTTTAGAGAATCATCTAATGATGATTTGCCATAATTTCTTTCCAAAATATCAATAACTGTTTTTCCAAATTCATCATCTTTATTATCAAAAGCTTCTAAACATACCTTTCCAAGCTTTTTACCGAGAGGACCAGGGTTCCATAAAAGTTTTCTTGCTGTCCATGGCATCATACTCATAGGATTGTAATTAGGTTTTAATATATTATTTTCTAGAGCATACTTTTCTAATAGTGTATGTGGTTGTAAACCTATAAAAAATATAGCTGGATCCACTAAGCCTTTTCCAAAAATATTCTCTAACTCTCTATGGTAAGCGATAGTTTGTTTTATTGTATTAGGAGTTTCATCAAAAACATTAAATGAGTAGTTGACTGAGACATGATTGCTAAATCCTGCCTCTACAAGCATCTTACAATTTTCTAGTACTGTTCTAAGGTTATATGCTAGTCTCATTTTTCTAACAAGTTCCTGAGATCCAGATGTAATCCCGATCTCAAAATAACTCATTCCTGTATCAACCATTAATTGGGCTAATTCGCGATCAATATTATCTGCTCTAATATAAGCTGCCCATTTAATATCATTCCAACCTTGATCTTTTATAGCTTGAAGTAGTAATTTAGCATCCTTTATATTATTCCTCGTTGGAATAAATTGAGCATCAGTAAACCAAAAACCTCTAACACCTATTTCATAAAGTTGTTTCATTTCTTTAATTACTTCATTTACAGGATTAACTCGAACTTTTTTACCTTCTACGACTGTGTAAACGCAAAAACAACAATTATGTGGACAACCTCTTTTGGTTTGTACTCCTACATAATAATCACCACCTTCAATGTACCAATCAAATTCAGCCCAAATAGTTCTAATGTATTTATAATTACAGGATGTTTTAACTGTTCCAGATGGCTGTTCATGTATTAATTTATTCCTTGGTTTTTGTCCAGCAAGGTAACATCTTTCTTCTTTAATAGAATCACCTCTAATAATCTTTTCAATCAGGTTTTCACCTTCTCCAACAGAAATCACTGTACCTTTTGGTAATAAATTACCTAGCTGCTCGTAGAAGACACTGACAGCTCCCCCGCCTAAGATAACTTTTACTGATCTATTGTATTTTTTAGCTCTATTAAGTCCCATCTTCACCAAATATGTATTCCTATTTATTTCTTCATAATGGGATGTTATTAACTTCAGACCTCCCCAAGCACCTCGAATTTTTTTTAAGACATTGTTTGAGTAGAATACTTCAAAAGAATTTTGTAAGGGATTACCACTTCTTCCGTCGACTGGTGCGTATATTTGTATATCTCTCCAAGAGAAAATTATTAGATGAGGCCTAAATTGATCTATTTTTCTTTTCAAATATTTAGAAACATTTTTTGAAGGAACTATTGCTAAATCAATTAATTGTTGCTCTATATTTGGGAAACACTTATGAATATGATCCGCCAAATAAATAGGCCCTATTGGGAATATCGGGTTACATGGAAGTCTAACAATGAGAACTTTGTTGAATATTTCTCTATTGGTATTGTTTGTTATTTGTTTTAAAGGAAACTTATACTCCATAAAAGAGATTTAAAATTGATCTCACATTAAGAATCTAACTATTTTATTACTTTTTCGGTGATTTTTAATAAATCTAATTCCGAAAAATTTAAACTCTTTTTTTTAGATGTCTGAAATCATATATTTCAAACATACCTTAAAAAGTTTAATACCATCTACCCATCTTGATATATTTGGCACCCCAGATTTTCTTGCATAATATCTAACAGGATAATTTAGAATTTTAATATTATTATTAGCAGCTTCAAAAATTATCGTAAAATCACCAAAGGGATCTGATTTAGATTCCCAACTACCATTTTTTTTCATCAAACTGAAAAATTTCCTTGAGAAAACTTTTGTTCCACATAGTGAATCAGAAATTGGTTTATTGATTAATATCGATAAAAATAAAGCAAAACACCTATTCCCTATGTAATTAGCCCATCTCATAGCATCTTTTTCCATTGGGAATGTTGTTCTGGAGCAGTTAACAAGAATATTCTCATTTTTTGTAGATTGCATTATTGCATCGATGCTATCATTAACGTCTACCGTAAAGTCGCTATCTATAATTGCCAGAGTTTGACCGGATGCAATATTGAAACCTTCAACAACAGCATTTTTCTTACCCTTAGAAGTTTGTTTTAAAAGAGAAATTTGGAAGCTATTTGAAAAATCTTTAGTTAACTTTTCTAGCATTTGAAAAGTTTTATCTTTACTATTTCCCTCTACAAATATTATTTCAATTTTATTAGGTATTTTTTTAAATTTATTTAAAGCTTCTATTAAAAGTTCCCTATTACCCTCTTCATTTCTAGCTGGAATAACTATTGAAATTAAGTGATTACCTGCTTTTTCTTGATATTTATAAAATACAATTTCTAGTTCAAAAGCAAGTTGCTTAATTATTGGTACTTTACGTAAAGTATTTTTTATAAATTGAGGAATTAATTTTGTTGGTATTGGAGTTAATTTTTTTGCTTTCCATCTGATAGATCTGTAATTATAAATTTCAGCTAATGATTCAACATCACATAAAGTAATTCTTGCTTTGTTAGTTGTTCCTTTGAATATTCTAGAATCTAATTTGAGCCATCTTGTGATTGGTTCCCAAGTATTACCTCGCACTTTTAGAGAAATGAATTCATTATTATCTTTAAATAATTGGTGAATTTGATTATTTGATAGATTCCATGTATTTACAGATTTCATTAAATTTAATTTTTAATCAGGATAATCTTAATATAAACTCATCAATTTTTTCTGATTAATTTCCAAGGAGATAAAATTTCATTATCGTAAATTATTTGATAAGAATCAACATCATATAGTTCCTTTGAAAATAAAGTGGACCATGCTAAATCTGAAGGTTTCATTTTTTCAATGCTTTCAATTCCATCCCCCAAGTTAGGAGTTAGGAGAGAAATTCTTATTATTTTTGATTGTTCTTTAGCATTTTTAATATTCGTTTTATCAACCTTAATGATTTGATTTTTCAGGATATCTAATGAAGATAGATACTCCATAGTTTCTCTTAATTCCCTTGATCGGTCTGTAAATAAACCTGACTGTAATATTAATGATGTTAATAGATAAGGACCAATAATTAAAGTTATAAAAATCTCTTTGAGGTTCATTTTATATCTTATAAAAGACCAAGCTAAAGAAAATGATATTAGACCTAAAATAATAAATATATTCTCCTTTGGAGTGAAATTTAAGCTACTTTTGAAGAAAATAAAATATGTAATAACTAAAGAAATTATTAGTAAAGGAATTAATTTTGATGTAATAAAAACGACTATAGATTTACATCTTTTTGAACAAAATAAATATTTAATACCAACATATGAATTTAAAGATAGGATTGAAGATATTTGCAGAGGGTAATAAGGAGTTTTTGTAGAAAAAATACTTAATATTAATATTAAAATTAAAGGGAAATAAGTTAAGATTAATTTTTTATTTTTATCTTTATTTTCAAAAGTATTTAAAATTAAACCGAAACTAGAAAATATACTCCAAGGTAAGAAAGTAGTTGGAATATTCCAAAAATAATAATAAAAAGGATTTGTAGAATCATTTTTATTAGAAAGAAAATTAAATTTCCCAAACAAGTAAAAGATAATATTCTGATCTAAATAAGAGTTTATAGAATAGGACCATATTAGATAAGGTATAAATCCTATTATTAATCCAATCCAAAAAAATTTATCAAGCACTAAATTTCTTTTTGTAAATAAATATGGAGATAGTGCTGCAAGAGGAACAGCTACGAGAAAAGTTTTCATCATAAAAGCTAAACCTATCCAAATACCAAAAAGTAATAAATAGAAATTGCTTTTATTTTTTTTTATTTTTACTAGAGAAAATACTCCAATAGTTACCAAGCAGGAATAAATCAGATCTTGAGTAGCTAAATGAGAGTAATCGAACCATAGATATGTTGTAGAAAGTATAAGTGGAGATACAATTGCATAATCTTTATCAAAAAATTCTTCATGCAATTTATAAGTAATTAGCAACATTAATATTGCTGCAATCGTTGTGGGCAAATATGCAGCGAAAATATTTTTGCCAAATATTTCTTGTGATTTTGCGATTAAAACTTGTAACCCATTTGTTCGATCTAAAACATATTCGTCCCACCATAAGGGAATAACCCAGTTACCTTTTTCTATTATCCATCTAGCTTGCAAGGCATAAAATCCTTCATCGAAGGCTATATAACTTCTTTTTCCGTAATAGAAAATAAGAGGAACAAAAAGAAAAATCTTTAAGACTTTTTCAAAATTATTATTCCTTTCAATCATGTTTTTCGTAATATATCAAACTTAAATGCCGATAATTGGAATTGAACCAATGACCTACTGTTTACGAGACAGTTGCTCTTCCGCTGAGCTACATCGGCAATATAAAATTTTGAAATTTTCATATAGAATAATTTTATATTTGAAATAATTAATGTCAAAGATCGATCCTGAATTAAAAAAAAAATTACTTAAAGAGTCTCAGGCACCTTTTAAAGGATTAAGAAAAGTATTATGGATAGCTTTTTCGGGTTCAGCTTTTTTAGGTCTTTTTATAATGCTTTCAAAAATTGCTGGTGGCAATGAAATTCAGCAAAATAATCTTTTAATACAACTGGGAGCTTGTGTATTGTTCCCCTTCCTATTGTTCCTTGAGAGAAATAAAGAAAAATAAGTTATTTATTTAAGATTCTTTTTTTAGCTACAAATTTGAAAGCTTCTATAATATCGCCCTCATTCCAAGTTGAAAATTTATCACATCCAACTCCACATTCAAAACCTGTATTAACTTCTTTTACATCATCTTTAGATCTTTTCAGAGAATCTAAATTACCTTCGAAAATTACTTTATCTGATCTAAGTACCCTTAAAGAACAATTTCTTTGCAGTTTACCACTTTGTATATAGCAACCAGCGATAGCTCCTTTACCAACTGCAAAAGTTGCTCTAACTTCAGCTTGACCTAAAGATTCTTCAATTAGATCAGGCTCAAGTAATCCCTCCATAGCTGATTGAATATCTTCTAAAAGTTTATAGATCACTTCATACTCTCTTACGTCTACATTATTCGAGTCTGCTGCTTTTTTGGCGCCAGAGGCTAGTGATGTATTAAATCCTATTATTACTGATCCAGAAGCAGCAGCAAGATCTATATCAGTCTCAGTTATTTCTCCTGGCGCAGAGAGTAGAACTCTTACTTGAACCTCATTTTTTGGTAATTGTTCTAAAGAACCTAATATAGCTTCTACACTGCCTTGGACGTCTGCTTTAAGAATTAGATTTAATTCTTTAAGTTCTCCCTCATTTGCTTGATTAGATAAAGATGACAAACTTACCCTTCTAGATGCCATTTGTTGGGCTAATTTTGTTGCTCTAGCATCAGTAGCTCTTTCTCCCACAATTGCTCTAGCAGTCTTCTCATCAGGATAAACTTCAAATTCATCACCTGCTGTTGGCACTTCACTAAATCCAAGGGCTTCCACAGGAAATGAAGGTTCGGCTAACTTAATCCTATCTCCATGTTCATCAACCATTGCTCTAATTTTTCCAAGGACTGAGCCAGCAGCTAAAACATCGCCAGCTTTTAATGTGCCATTCTGTACTAATAAAGTTGCCACAGGACCCTTCGCTTTATCTAAATGGGCTTCAATTACTGTCCCTTTTGCTAATCTTTCTGGGTTTGCTTGGAGATCTTCAACTTCAGAAACCAATAAAATCATTTCAAGTAATTTATCAATATTTTGTTTTTTGATGGCACTGACAGGAACCATCACCACATCTCCTCCCCAGTCTTCTGCAATTAAACCTTTTTCTGATAATTCTTGTTTAACTTTATCTGGAGAAGCACCTTCTTTGTCAATTTTATTAATAGCTACCACAATTGGAACTTTTGCTGCTCTTGCATGACTAATAGCTTCAAGTGTTTGAGGTCTACAACCATCATCAGCTGCTACTACAAGTACTGCAACGTCAGTAACTTTTGTACCTCTTGCACGCATGGCAGTAAAAGCTTCATGACCTGGAGTATCAAGAAAAGTTAGCTTTTTCTTTTTTGATTCGTGCTCAAAATTTACTTGATAAGCGCCTATATGTTGAGTTATTCCACCTGCTTCTCCCGAGGCTACTCTGGATTCTCTTATGGAATCTAAAAGACTTGTTTTACCATGGTCAACATGACCCATCACTGTTACAACTGGCGGCCTTTTGATAAGATTTTCAATATCATCAGTTTCAATCATATCTACTGTTTTCTTGGCTGCTTCTTCAACATCATCTTGCAAAACAGGCACTCCAAATTCTTCAGCTACAGTTTCTATTGTTGCTAAATCAAGTGATTGAGTTACTGTAGCTGTAATGCCTTTAAAGAAAAGAGATTTTATTATTTCAGAACTTTCAAGACTAAGCTTGTCGGCTAATTCTTGAACTGTTAAATTACCCTCAGGAACAATAATCATTTCAGGTCTTACTTGTTTTGCATCTTTGGCTGCTTTTAGTTCCATAGCTCTTCTTTTTTGTCTTTGCCTAGTAGACTCTTTTTTCTTTTTCTTTAATTGTTTTGTAGCTTTTTGCAATTTGGGTTCTTCAGACTTTTCTTTTTTTGGACGAGCCAAACTAGCTGATAGTATTGAAACCTTCTCTCCTGAGTAGCCGCTAGTCTCAGAGGTTAATGAATCTTCATTTTCACCAATTATATGGACTTTTTGTCTTTGTTTCTGGGGGTTTTTATTTCTTAATGCTTCTAACTTTGCACTATCATCCCAATCTGTTCTCCCAGTTTTCTTCTGGTTGTTTGCAAATGATCTATGGGGTGTTTTTTTGGCAGGAGGAGATGTATTTAAACGATTATTTGGTGCTTTTGCCTTATGCTTGGGCACCTCAACTTTTTGTTTATCAAGATTAGATTTAAAAAGGTTTTCTTTATCTGAAGTATTTGTTTTCTGAAGTTGCATCAGTTCATTAGGAGCTACTGGCTTCCTAATACCTGGAGGGTTTTGATTATTTAATTGCGACCCTGACCTATTGAACCCCGTCTGTCTATAAGGACTTCCTGATCTATTTGGTGGTCCCTGCCTATTCTGACCTCCTGTTCTAGTAGAAACACCTTGTCTATTAGAGGAACCAGGCCTGTTTGAAGTGCCAGGCCTGTTTGAAGTACCAGGCCTATTTGGGCTACCTTGACTATAAGGACTTCCTGATCTATTTGGTGGTCCCTGCCTATTCTGACCTCCTGTCCTAGTAGAAACACCTTGTCTATTAGAGGAACCAGGCCTATTTGGAGTACCTGGCCTATTTGGCGTACCTGGCCTATTTGGAGTTAATTGTCTGCTAGGCATAGCAGATCTATTCGTAGAGGGTTGTATATTTGATGTGGGTTTCCTGGTATTAGAACTTTGTCCATATGAATTAATTTTGGGATCTTCCTTTCTGATCGGGGCTCCCACTAATTCAGGTGTATTTTTAATACGAGGATTATTTAAATTCTTTTGAGAAGAATTTTTATTACTATCAAATCTATTTGATGGTTGAGGCCTTTGATTTAAAGGCTTATTTTTTTTATCAGCATTTATATTTCCATTAGCAGTAGTTAAATTTTTAGGTTTTTCAATTAGTTGAATAGGAGATCTTGCAGGGCTTTTTGTTGTTAGGACTGTATTCTTATTGAAAGATTTTTTGTCCTGGACAATCTTTGTTGGATATTTTTGCTCTTTTAGATTCGTGTTCTTGATTGAACTATTAGTATTATTTTGGTTATTTAAAAGGGTTTGAGACTGGAGGTTAGAAACAATTGTGGGGGGATTTGGATTTTCAAGTTTAGTTGTATTTTTTGTATTTGAGTTTATTAATGAGTTTCCCGGCTTATTCATAGGCTTAATCAAAAGGGGTTTTTTATTTAAACTTCCTTTTGATGACTTTTCTTGATGTAAAGGATTAGTTAGAGAATTATTATCTTTGTTTTGATTATTAATATTTTTTTGTTGTTCATTCTTAGCCTTGAATGTAGATTTACTTACAGAAAGTATTTTTTCACCTGAATTTTTGTTACTAATAAGATTTTTAATTTTTTTTGCATCCTCTAAACTAATTGAACTGCTGTGACTTTTAACTGATATTGAAAGTTTTTGAGCAGCATCCAATATATCTTTGTTTTCCAGTTTTAAATCTCTGGAAAGTTCATAAACTCTGATTTTATCGCTGATGGTCATTTAGTAAAATGTTAATCTTTTTTGAAATTTTTAGAGATTATAATTTTAATTATATGCTCTTTTGTGATAGTTATTTATAGTTTGCAATTTCCATATCAAAAATATCAAGAAAATTAGAACTTAAATTGCTCCTTAAAGCTTTTTGAAGTTTTTTTTGAAGTTTTGAATCTGTATAACACTTTTTTGATTTACAAATGTAAGCAGAACGACCCATCCCTTGGTTTAGCATTATTCCTAACTTATGATCATTAGTAATCTTTATAAGATTATTTCTATCAAAAGTTGTCCTGCAGGAAATACACTTACGCATAACAGGAGTTTTTTGAATCACCGTGTTTTCTCCTCATTAGTAACTATTTCATCCCTGTTAACATTTGCTATTTGGCTGCTTTCGGAAAGATTTTCTTCCTCGTATGATTCATTTCCATATTCCTCATCATCTTCAGGTAGAGGATAAAGTTCCCTCAATCTTGCATCTTCTGCTGCTCTTGCTGCTTGCTCTACCTCCAATCTCTGTTCAGCTTCTCTTTGGAGGTTCTCTTCTTCTTCTCTTTGAACTATTAATTCTGCTACCGCTGTATCTTCTGCTTCTTGATCATATTCATGGGAGTTTTTAACATCTATTTTCCACCCTGTTAATCTAGCTGCTAGACGAACATTTTGACCTTCTCTTCCTATAGCTAGACTCAATTGATCAGGAGGAACTAAAACATGAGCATGTTGTCCTTCTGGATCAACCAGCCTTACAAGGTCTACTTTAGCGGGGCTCAAAGAATTTAATATGTATTGAATAGGATCAGATGACCATTTAATAACATCAATTTTTTCCCCTCTTAATTCATTAACTACTTGTTGAATTCTTGCTCCTCTTGCTCCTATGCAAGCACCCACAGGATCAACTTCTCTTTCAATACTATCTACTGCGACTTTCGTCCTAGGGCCGACAGCCCTTGAAGGAGGATTTGCTTCTCTTGACACAGCAACAATTTTTACTGTGCCTTCCTGAATTTCTGGGACTTCATTTTCAAATAAATAAACTACTAAACCTGCATTAGCTCTACTTACAAAAAGTTGAGGCCCTTTTCTAGCTATTTCACTAACTTCTTTAAGAAATACTTTGAATGTCGCGTTAGCTCTATAATTGTCATTTGGTAATTGATCCCTTTTAGGAAGTTCTGCTTCTACTTCTGGTCTACCGATACCTGAGCTAACCCCCATAATTACTGATTGTCTTTCAAATCTTATAACTCTTGCAGTTAAAACGGGATCTTCCAAGTCTGCGAATTCTTCTTGAATCATTTTTCTTTGTTGATCTCTCAACTGTTGAGCCAATACTTGCTTCGTAGTTGAGGCAGCCATTCTGCCAAAATCCTCTTTTTCTGGAGTAACATCTAAAACGACGGTATCACCTATTTGAGCATCGTCAGCAACTTGTTTTACTTCAAGAAGAGATATTTGATGATCTTCACTTTCAACCTCTTCAACAATTATTTTACTTGATAAAATCCGATACCCTTCTTCGTCTAGGTCAAACCCCACATCAAAATTACTAAAATATTCTTCATCAAATGGATCTTCTTTTACTCCAATATAGAAAGTTCTTCTATATTTTTCGTAACCTTTAAGTAAGGCTTCACGTAAAGCTGATTCCACAACATGAGGAGGTAGTTTTTTTTCCTCACTGATATCTTCAATAAGGTTGTTTAACCCTGGGAGAATTACTAATGCCATCTATGATGGGTAAAATGAATAATAGTTGAAAAATACGTTAGTCTTTTAGAGTGCAAA
This sequence comes from Prochlorococcus sp. AG-679-P15, assembly GCA_003210695.1. Lineage (GTDB taxonomy): Bacteria > Cyanobacteriota > Cyanobacteriia > PCC-6307 > Cyanobiaceae > Prochlorococcus_A. The sequence goes on from QCUW01000015.1 coordinate 25,401, forward strand.
GACTAATCTTTAATACTTCAGTAAAAGGTATTTTTTTTATCTTACCTTTTATGTTAATGGCTAAAAAATCTTTAGACTTTTCATAAAGTAAACCATTTAAAAATTTTTTTGGTGAATTCTTTTGGTTTAACTCAACATTAACTGGAAAACCTTTAAAAGTTTTGAAGTCTCTTTCTGAGGTTAATTCATCACTGACCCCTTGACTACTAATTTCTAAAACATATGAACATTTTAAAAGATTTGACTTTTCAATAACAGTAGATGCTGGGTTATTGAATCTTGAACAATCATTTAGAGTAATATCTTCTTTGTTAGTTTTTTTAATAATAATTTTTATGATTATAGGTTTTTGATTTGTCAGTAAATTTAAACTGTAAATCTCAAGATTAAATTCTCTAGCGACATCCTTTAGAAGAATTTCTAATTTTTTTTTAAATTCTTTATCCAAAATTATTTAGATATTAGTCTTTAACTTATTTATTATTTTCGCATATAGAATGTTTTTTGAAATTTTTATAGGTGTATTTTAAGGATGTAAACAAAAAGACAACATTAGGAAATTTATTCAATTAAATTAAAATAAATTAAATAACTTAATAAGAAAATGAGATTTCCAAAGAATAAATTTATTGATTTATTCAAAATAAGTATATTAATATCTGCTTTTTTACTTAATTTTTATCCTTTTGATGAAGTTTTAGCTTTAAATTCTTTTGACGGACATAATTTTGTTTCTGATGCAGTTAAAACTGTAGGTCCTGCAGTAGTTAAAATTGATACTGAAAGATTAGTGGAGAGACAACAGTTTGATCCAACTTTATTAGATCCATTATTAAGAGATTTACTTGGGGAACCTGGAATGGTTCCTGACAGAGAAAGAGGTCAAGGTTCAGGTGTAATTATTGATAAAAATGGTTTAGTTTTAACAAATGCGCATGTTGTAGAAAGAGTTGATACTGTTTCAGTCACGTTAGCAGATGGAACTAATTGTGATGGTCAAGTGTTGGGAACGGATTCAATTACTGATTTAGCCTTAGTTAAAATTGAAGAGCAAATTGATTCTAATTATGCACCCTTAGGAGATTCAGAAGAACTTGAAGTTGGGGATTGGGCAATTGCCCTTGGTACTCCGTATGGCCTTGAGAAAACAGTCACACTTGGGATAGTTAGTAGTCTTCATAGAGATATAAATTCACTAGGCTTTTCTGATAAAAGACTTGATCTTATACAAACAGACGCTGCAATTAATCCAGGTAATTCTGGAGGCCCACTTATAAATTCTAATGGCCAAGTAATAGGAATTAATACTTTAGTTAGAAGTGGACCTGGAGCTGGTCTGGGTTTTGCAATACCAATAAATTTGGCTAAAAATGTATCTAGCCAGTTATTAGAGAATGGAAAAGTTATCCATCCTTATCTTGGTGTACAGTTAATTTCCTTGAATCCTAAGATAGCCAAAGAACATAATGAAGATCCTAATTCAATAGTACAATTGCCAGAGAGGTCTGGCGCTTTAGTTCAATCTGTCATACCAAATAGTCCTGCAGAAAAGGCAGGATTGAGAAGAGGTGATTTAGTAATTGCGGCTGAAAATATTTCAATAAAAGAACCAAAGGCTCTTTTGGATGAAGTAGAGAAAGCTCAAATTGGAAAAATATTTCTCTTAAATGTTGTAAGAGATAATAAGGAAATTAAAGTTAATATTAAACCTGAGGCACTTCCAGGTTTGACATAAATCATTTGTTGAAATTT
>QCUW01000016.1 GCA_003210695.1 Prochlorococcus sp. AG-679-P15
ACCATTTTACGAAGATCAGATGATGTAGGGAAAGTAGAAATTCCAATAACGGCTTTTATCATAGATGAGAGAGGAAGATGTATAGGTCGAGGTAGCAATAAAAGGGAAACTAATAATGACCCATTAGGTCATGCAGAATTAATTGCATTAAGGCAAGCAGCATGGATTAAAAATGATTGGCGATTTAATGAATGCAGTATCATTGTTAATTTAGAACCATGTACTATGTGTGCTGCAGCATTAGTACAAGCAAGAATGGGGAAGGTAATATATGGAGCTGAAGATTTTAAGAGAGGAGGATTTGGAGGGGCAATTGATTTATCAAAACATGATAGTGCCCATCATAAAATGTATGTAATAAGAGGAATATTAGAAAAGGATTGTAAAAATAAAATAAAATTTTGGTTTAAAAATTTGAGGAATCAAAAATAGAAAATTTCTTTAATTCTGTATCAAATAGATTTAATAATAGATCTACATTATCTTCACTTGAATTAAATCCCATTAATCCAATACGCCATACTTTGCCAGATAATGCCCCTAGTCCATTTCCTATTTCAATACCAAATTTTTTTAACAAGTGATTTCTAAACGCTTCTCCATTAACTCCAAGAGGAATCTTTACTGTTGTGAGAGTTGGCAATCTAAATTCTCTAGAAACATGTAGCTCCATACCGAGATCTTCTAATCCTTTCCATAATTTATTAGCATTAGAATTATGTCTTTTCCAAATATTTTCTAAACCTTCATTGGCAATAAGCCTTAAGCCTTCTCTTATTGCAAAATTCATATTAACTGGAGCCGTATGATGATATACCCGATCAGATCCCCAATATTTATTCAATAAAGATAAATCCAAGTACCAATTTGGAACTTTAGTTGTTCTTGAAAGGAGTTTATCCTCAGCTCTAGTATTCATTGTAAAAGGACTTAGTCCAGGTGGGCAGCTTAGACCTTTTTGGCTGCAGCTATAGGCAAGATCAATTTTCCAATGGTCAATAAAAAGTTCTAGGGCTCCCAACGAGGTAACAGCATCAACTAAGAATAAACAATTATTATCTCTACATAAATCACCAATGCCTTCAAGAGGCTGTAAAACACCAGTAGATGTCTCAGCGTGAACAATTGCAAATATTGCAGGTTTATTAGTTTCTATAGCATATTGTATCTCTTCAAAAGTAAATGCTTCTCCCCACTCTTTATCAATTACTATCACTTCAGCGTTATATCTCGAAGCCATATCTACTAAACGATTGCCAAAATATCCCTTTTTTGCAATTAATATTTTTTCACCTGGTTCTATAAAATTTGCAATGGATGCTTCCATTGCTGCACTACCGGTGCCGCTCATAGGCAAAGTTATTCGATTATTGCATTGCCAAGTGTACCTTAGTAAATTTTGTACATCAGACATTAATTCTATATATGCTTCATCTAAATGTCCTATTGGATTCAGAGATAAAGCCTTAAGAACTTCAGGATGAGCGTTTGACGGACCCGGTCCTAATAAAACCCTTGATGGAACATAAGTTTTGGCAAGATGAGGTAAATTCTCTTCATTTAAAGTAGAAATGAGCTTTGTTTCTGTCAAAACCTTTTAATTCATTACTTTAAAACTAAACTACTTTCACCACTTAAGCGAAGAATCTTTAAAGAAATTAATTCAATTTAAATATTTTAATTAACAATGCGTAAACATATAACTTGAAATACTAATAGAACCAACTAAGTGTTTAAAAAGTTACGATTGATACATAATTTGACTCATTAACTCTTTAATTTTAATGAACGTAATTTAAAAAATTAATGGCTAAGTCTCCACAAGATGTTCTAAGTCAGATTAAAGATGAAGGAATCGAACTCATCGATCTTAAGTTCACTGACATTCATGGTAAATGGCAACATCTAACTTTGACATCTGACATGATTGAAGAGGAATCATTCTCCGAGGGTCTTGCATTTGATGGTTCCTCTATAAGAGGATGGAAAGCTATCAATGCTTCTGATATGTCTATGGTCCCAGATTCATCTACAGCATGGATTGATCCTTTTTATAAGCATAAAACTTTAAGCATGATATGCTCTATTCAAGAGCCAAGAAGTGGAGAACCATACGACAGATGTCCAAGATCATTAGCGCAAAAGGCTCTAAAATATTTAGATTCTACGGGAATTGCAGATACTGCTTTTTTTGGACCAGAACCAGAATTCTTTTTATTCGATGATGTTAGATATGATTCTAAAGAAGGTGGTTGTTTTTATAGTGTAGATACAATTGAAGCACCATGGAACACTGGACGAATAGAGGAAGGTGGAAACCTTGGTTATAAAATTCAATATAAAGAAGGATATTTTCCAGTTGCTCCTAATGATACAGCTCAAGATATTAGATCTGAAATGCTTTTACTCATGGGGGAATTGGGAATACCAACTGAAAAACATCATCATGAAGTAGCAGGAGCTGGACAGCATGAACTAGGAATGAAATTTGATTCATTAATTAATGCTGCTGATAATGTCATGACATACAAATATGTTGTAAGGAACGTTGCTAAAAAATATGGAAAAACGGCCACCTTTATGCCTAAGCCAGTATTTAATGATAATGGAACAGGAATGCATGTTCACCAAAGTTTGTGGAAAAGTGGGCAACCATTATTTTTTGGTGAAGGTTCATATGCCAACCTTTCTCAGACAGCAAGATGGTATATCGGAGGCATATTGAAGCACGCTCCTTCATTCCTTGCCTTTACTAATCCAACTACTAATAGCTACAAAAGACTAGTTCCTGGGTTTGAAGCTCCAGTAAATTTAGTTTATTCAGAAGGTAATAGGTCAGCTGCTGTAAGAATTCCTTTAACAGGACCTAGTCCAAAAGCAAAGAGATTAGAATTTAGATCCGGTGACGCTCTTGCTAATCCTTATTTAGCTTTTTCTGTTATGATGTTAGCTGGAATTGATGGAATTAAAAATCAAATAGATCCTGGTGATGGTGTAGATGTTGACTTATTTGAATTACCTGCAGAAGAGCTTTCTAAAATAGACACAGTGCCTTCTTCCTTAAATGATTCTCTTAATGCACTTAAATCAGACAAAGATTATTTGTTAGCTGGAGGTGTTTTTACAGAAGACTTCATAGATAATTTTATAGACATTAAATATGAAGAGGTTCAACAGTTAAGACAGAGGCCTCATCCTCATGAGTTCTTCATGTACTATGACGCTTAAGTTCAAATAAAATTTATTTTTTTTAAATCTTTTTGAGAATATTTGCAAAAAATTCTCAAATTGATTTTTTTTTTGTTGGAATATACATAAGTAATATTCAAAATGGCAAGAGAACAAATTTCTAAAATCGCATACAAAACTCTCCAGCAAGGTAAAAGTATTGCAGGAATAGCTCATAAGGAACTAAGTGCAAGAATAATGAATTTAATACTTCCAGATGATAAATTAGATACTTTTAATATAGATAAAAATCTCTTGATAAATATTCAAAATTCAATGGATTCATTAAGGGAAGAGGACTGGAATGATGCCGAAAATAATATCTATCCTAAAAAATTATTATTTGACGAACCTTGGCTAAGATATTTAACTCAATATCCCAAGATTTGGCTAGACATGCCAAACACATGGGATAGAAGAAGAAAGCAGAATTATAAGGATCTTCCTAAAAATATTGATAATGAAAACTATCCAAAATATTACTTGAGAAATTTTCATCATCAGACAGATGGTTATCTCTCTGACTTTTCTGCAAGTATCTATGATTTACAAGTGGAAATTCTATTTAATGGAAGTGCCGATTCCATGAGAAGAAGAATAATAAAACCTCTCAAGCAAGGTTTGGATAATTTTAGAAACAGACAAAAAAGTTCATTAAAAATACTTGATGTAGCTACTGGATCTGGAAGAACACTTAAACAACTAAGGGGTGCTTTTGCTAAAGAAAAAATTATAGGGCTTGATTTGTCAGGATCATATTTAAAAGAGGCAAGTAGATTTATTTCTAATTTAAATGGAGATTTAATTGAACTAATCAAAGGTAATGCTGAAGAATTACCATTTGATGATTGCAGTCTTCAAGGCATTTCATGCGTATATTTATTTCATGAATTACCAAGAACAGTAAGAGAAAATGTATTAAAGGAATTTTTTAGAGTAATAGAGCCTGGAGGAATATTAGTTCTTGCCGATTCAATTCAATTAAATGATTCACCTGATTTTATAGAAATAATGGAAAACTTTCATAAATCATTTCATGAACCTTTTTATTGTGATTACATCAAGGAAGATATAAACTCTAAGATTGAAGAGGTTGGTTTTAATAACGTAAAATCTAACTCATTTTTCATGACTAAAGTTTGGTCTGCTATAAAATAAAGGTACTTTTATTAATGTTATGAAGAAATGTGATGAAGATATTATTCTGCTTGCACAAAAACTCAATGATAAATTAAAAATAAATCACATTGAATGGCACAAACTTAAAGGTAAAAAAATAAATAGATCTGCAGAGCTTATTTCAGCAGCATTATGTCAATTACTCATTTCAGAAAATGAGAATGATGCAATAAGTTATTTAGAAGAGAGTATTAAATGGTTGAAGGGAATTAATGTTGACAAACCATGCCCGAGTAAACATTCATCTTTTTAAAGCAACTTGGAGTCGATTACCTTTATTACTCCATCTAATATCATCAAAGACCTCGTTAATTATATAAAGACCACGTCCATTAAAAGAGCTAATGTCTTTTGGTAATTTATAAACTCTTCTTTTAATTTCTATACCATTACCTCGATCTTGAATCTGCCAAACACACCAATTAGGAGTTATTATTCTTCGAACTCTTATTGATTTATTGGGATCTAATTTATTCCCATGAATAACAGCATTTATAAGAGCTTCATGTAATCCAAGTTTTGTGCGATAAGTATAATTAGAAGACTTTATGGGTTCTAATAATAAATCTACAAAATCACATATTTGTAATGATGAACTTAATTCAAAATTTGACCAATTAATTGATGGTCTATTAAGTAGTTTTATAATAAAATTTATGAGAATTTTGCCCTGAAAAAAGGACATAACTATATATCAATAGTATTAATATTTTAACTTACCAAAGAGACTTATATCAAAGAATATTATTATGCCTTATTGATATTGCTGGATGTCTAAGTATTGAATCCATAAGTCTAACTCCTCTAAGTTGATTGATTAAAGGCATGTGTCCTTCAGGCGCATCTAAAGACCAACTAAAAGCATTAGGGTATCTTGTCCAATATCCTTGATTTTTCCACCCTATTTTTGGCCATAACAATTCATATTTTTTTCCAACTGACTTAAGAATCTTTGCTTGAATTGAAAATCCAAATTTACCATTTGAGTAAACATTCCATAATCTATCAATCGTCTGAAGATCAGTACCTGACATATTATTAACTTCACTATAAAAAACATATCCACGATTTTCAGCAAGCTTTCCAGCAAGCTTTCTTAAAAATATACTTGTTATCCTATCAGCATCTTCAAATTTTTGTTCTAACAGCTTTAACTGTAATTCATCATAATTAATATTTTCATCTGAATAAGTAATAAACCAATTATTAAATTTTTCGTCATTAAAAAAAAGTGGTTTATGTTTTTTTAAAACTTGTAATAACCATCCGACAGCCCAATCATCTCCATCCCGTTCAAAATCATCAAATAGTTTATTGCCAAAAAGAAACAAGTTATCAACCTCGGATTCAATATCAGGTAATAAATTGATCCTTTTTCGTTGATTTGATTCAACAAACTTTTTGATTAAATTTAATGTACTCTTATAATGATCCTCATGATTTTTTGTTGTCATTTCTAATAAACCATCTAATATTAAAAAACTATCAATGAACTCCAATAGGATAGAACTAGAGAAATTCAGAAAGTTTCAAGGACCACTTATCGATGTTAGAAGTCCAGGTGAATATTATAAAGGAAATTTACCAAATTCAATAAATATTCCATTATTTGATAATGAAGAGAGATCAATAATTGGAACACTATATAAGAATTTTGGAAGAGAAAAAGCAGTAATTAAAGGTTTGGAATTCGTAGAGAATAAAATCGAAAATATAGTTAACAATATAATTGAAGCTTTAAATTTATATAAATCAAATAATAATTCAAAATTAGATGAAACGACTATAAAAATCTACTGCGCTAGAGGAGGGATGAGATCATTTAGTATTTCTTGGCTATTAGAAAAATATAATCTAAAAAATATCACATTAAAGGGTGGTTATAAAACCTATAGAAAATGGACTTTAGATAGTTTTAATGAAGATTGGGAAATAGTTGTTATAGGAGGAAAAACAGGAACGGGGAAAACCAAATTATTAAAACTACTTGATGAAAATAACTATCAGATAATTGACTTAGAAAGATTAGCATGCCATAGAGGAAGTACATTTGGTGGACTTGGAATGAAAAAACAACCTTCAAATGAACAATTCGAAAATTTAATAGCGGAGGAACTAAACAATTTTAGAAAAAATAAAAAAATATTCGTAGAAGCTGAAAGTGCAAATATTGGAAAATGTAAAATACCTCATGAGTTTTTCAGACAAATGCGATCAGCTGAAAGAATTGAGATTTTTAAGAGCGAATCAAATCGTTTAGAGGAATTAATTAAAACATATAGTATTTATGAGGAACAAGATCTAATTGATGCTGTCATTAGAATAAAGAAAAGACTAGGTCCACAAAGAACAAAAATTGCTATAGAGTCAATTAAAAAAAAAGATTGGAAAAAGGTTTGCATGTCAGTTTTAGAATATTATGATAAATGTTATGAATATGAAAAAATAGGGAAAAACAAACTCAAAAAGATAAATATGACTGATATATTTGATAATCAAATCTCCTTAAAATTAATAAAAGATTCTATGAAATTTTAATTTTAACGAAAATAACTTTTTTAATATAGGATAGGAAATTAACTTTAGGATTATTATGGCAGCAGATAAACAAGCTAAAATTCAGTTCTATGATGGTGTAGATGAGCCTGTGGTTCCAGAAATTAGATTAACGAGAGGAAATGACGGAAATACAGGACAGGCAATTTTTATTTTTGAAAAACCTCAAGCATTATCCTCAATTGCTAATGGTGAGATTACAGGAATGAGAATGATAGATTCTGAAGGAGAAATTTTAACTAGAGAAGTAAAAGTTAAATTTGTTGATGGTGATCCAATTTTTCTTGAGGGTATTTATATATGGAAAACAAAAGGTGATTTTGATAGATTTATGCGATTTGCGAATAGTTATGCCAAATCAAATGGATTAGGATATTCTGAAAAGAAGTAAGCAGTCTTTTAAAAATTGAATCGTTCCTTCTATTTTAAATTTGCTGTATTAACAATTAGCTCTTTGATAATATGGACATTAAGGGATTTTATTCTTTTAATAATCTGTTCGTTAGTAATATCTAATGTTGTTTGTAATTTATGCAATCAAATTCAAACTGGTTTAAAACTGCCAAGGTTGCTTTCATTATTAATTGTTCTAGTTGTAATAACATTCATCTTATTTACGATCGCTATTCTTGTCTTACCGCCATTCATAAGAGAGTTTAATGAGATATTAATTGATATACCAAATGGATTATCTAAAGTTAATATCTTGATAAACTCTAATTTAAACAAATTTAACGTTTTGCTTTACGGTGAGGAGTCTGAAAACGTCATAGATTTATTCAATTTAGTAAATGATGTAGTCCCCATACCAGATGGGGCGACGATTGCTAAAGCAATTCAAGAAAGTTTTATAAATATAATTAATTTAGCAGGAAACGTTGGGTCTGGATTGATAAGAACATTATTTGTATTAGTAGTTAGTCTTATGATATCTATTGAACCAAAAGCTTATAAAGAAGGTGTATTACTTGTTATTCCAAAAGTTTATAGAAATAAATTAAGAATTATATTTAATAAATGTAATATTGCATTAGCAAATTGGACTTTTTCAATGGTTATAAGTTCATTATCAGTTGGCTTACTATCTTTAATAGCTCTAACACTTTTAGACGTAAAATATGTGGTTTCAAATGCAATCATCGCAATGATCTTAAACATAATTCCTAACATCGGACCGGTTATAAGTGGAATATTTCCAATATCGATAGCACTTTTAGATAACTTCTGGAAACCATTAGCAGTTTTGGGCTCTTATATAATCATTCAAAATATAGAGAGTTATTTAATAATGCCCTCTATTATGAAGAAGAAAACTAATTTACTTCCTGGATTGACATTAATATCTCAATTTGGATTTACTTTTATTTTTGGACCTTTAGGATTAATATTATCTTTGCCAATTGCAGTTGTAATTCAAGTATTAATAAAGGAGATAACTAATGATAAAGAAAGCATATTATCTAGTTAATTTCCTGTATAAATATGGATAAGAAAAAAGTATAAAGAAAGATAGTGGATGTTTAGAAAAAGCAAAATATAAAGAATTAAATGTAAAATGATCAATCAAAATTCTTAATTCTGTAGATAGATCAATCAAAACCAAAGAAAATAATAAAATTAAATAGTAATTTATTTTCATATAGATTATTTAAATAATTCAATCTTTAATTAAGAAGGAAGGTGCTAATAAGATACTTGAGTAACTGCCAATCAAAATTCCTAATGATAAAGAAACTGAAAACCAAAAGAGTGAATATGAGCCAAAAATAATTAAAGTAAGTAAAGGAATTAAGGTTGTAAAACTAGTAAATAATGTTCTTCTAAAAGATTCATATACAGAGATTTGAATTGTTTTATTGTAGTTATCTGAATTTTGCCTTAGATTTTCTCTAATTCTATCGAAAATGACAACTGTATCATTAACTGAATAACCCGCAATTGTTAATAACGAAACTGCAAACAAACTATTTACTTCTATAGATAATAAAATACCTAACCAAGAGAAAATACCAAAGACAATAAATAAATCATGGAATAATGCTAATAAAGCAAACAATGCATATTTCTTATCAAACCTAAAAGTTATATATAAAGATATAGCAACTAAAGAAACTAATAATGAGGTGGCACAATTTGTAAGAAGTCTTTTTCCAAGTTTTGGGCCTATAATTCTCGAGTCTTTACTTTCATTATTTAGAGGTCCTAAAATTTTATCAATATTGGTAATTAAATCATTTGACTCTTCGATTGTTAAATAAGGGGTTCTAATAGAAATTAATCTATTATTATTTTGAATCTGTAATTTTATATTATTTGAAATATTTTTATTATTAGAAAATTCTCTTAATTTTTCAATAACTAAATCAGGAGGATAATTATTACATTCATCGTCACAAATTCTTTCAACTCTTATTTCATTTCCTCCAATAAAATCCATTCCAAGATTTATAGGTTTTTTAAAAGACGTATAAAAAGTTGAATATAAAATTCCTATTAAACTTAAAAGTATAAGAAAAGAAGAAAATCCAAAAATTTTATTTTTATTTTTAATTAAATCAAAACTTAAAATAGGCATTTAGAAGATAATAGATAATTTTGAAATCAGATTGAATTAATCCTGTTTAAATAAAGATTTTTTTGTCTTAATGACTGATAAGTAGTTAAAAATCTAAGAATAGTTTTGGAACAATTTAACGAGGTAAATAAACTTATCACAACACCAATACCAAGTGTTGCTGCAAATCCTTTTACAAAATTAGTACCTAATATAAACAACACAAAACAACTTACGAATGTTGTAATATGACCGTCGATAATGGAAGAATTAGCTCTTTGAAATCCACTATCAATTGATCTTATAAGAGTATTACCATTAATGAGTTCTTCTCTAATTCTTTCAAATATTAAAACATTTGCATCTACAGCCATACCAATACTTAAGATTAATCCAGCAATTCCAGGCAAAGTTAGAGTAACTGGTATCAAAGAATATAATGCTAAATTATAAAAACCATACAAAATTAACGAGATAATAGATACAAAACCTAAAATACGATAATTAAAAATCATAAATACTCCAACAAATATTAATCCAAAAATTGCGGCATAAAGACTTTTCAAAATATTTTTTGAACCAAGTAATGGGCCTATAGTATTACTCTCAACAATTTCAATAGGTAAAGGTAAAGACCCACCTTTAAGTTGAACTTCTAATTCTCTAGCATTCTCAGCTGAAAAATTTCCACTTATTGTGGCCGAGCCTCCCGTAATTCCAGTATTTTTAAATTGACTTCCAACACTAGCTTCACTAATCGATTCACCATCAAGAACAATTGATAAAAGTTGATCAGTACCTGCTATTGATTTTGTAATATCAGCAAATTTCTCTCCTCCTTCATTACTAAAGGATAATAAAACTTCCCAATTATTATTTGTTTGTTCTTGCCTTCTACCAGCATTTATTAAATCCTTTCCAGATAAATCTGTTTTATTAAATAAACTTGCAATTTCATTACTTATGTATTTCTTAGTATCGATCAATTTATCAAATAAATCCTTATTACTAGAAGAATAATTAATATCATTTTGTAAATCAGTAAGATTGCTATTTATTATCAAAAACTTATCTTCATTTTTTTTATCAAGAGAAGCGAACTGATCAATTAAATCATTTATTTGAATTCTCCGTAGTTGGAGATTTTTCAATTCGGGACTTGTATTTTCTTTTTGAGTTCTAAATTCTAATAAAGCAGTTTTACCTAATATCCTTGAGGCTGACAAAGGATTTTGTTCCCCTGGTAACTCCAAAATTAATTGATCACGACCTAAGGTTTGTAAATTAGACTCTGCTACTCCTAAATTATTTACACGTTTATCTAAAACTGCATTTACAGCTTCTAGTTCTTCATTACTAACTATTCCATCTTCTTTAATTAATTGAAGAGTAAGTTGAGAACCTCCTTTTAAATCTAATCCTAACTGGAGAGGGAAATTAATTAATAAATAAATTGAAAAAGTCAGAAGGAAAATTATAAAGAAAAGCCAACCTTGCCTTCTTTTCATTTGTTAAATGCTCCCATTGATTACTTCTTCAACTTTTTCGACTATTTGATGAGGTTGAATTATAGTTAAATTTTCAAGATTTCCATTATATGGTGTAGGAATATCTTGACTAGATAATCTAATAGGTCTTGTATCAAGATCATCGAAACATTCTTCAGTAATCAAAGCAATCAATTCTGCTCCAATGCCTCCAGTTTTCATACACTCTTCGACAATAATTACCTTATTAGTTTTTTTAATTGATTTTGAAATAGATTTCATATCAAAAGGTTTTAAGCTTATCAAATCAATTAATTCCACATCAATATCTATCTTATCTAATTCTTCAATAGCCTTCAAACAATGATGTCTCATTCTTGAATAAGTTAAAATAGTGATATCTTTACCTTCTTTGACTAAGTCAGCCTGATCCAAAGAACAGATATAATCCCCATCAGGTAATTCCTCAGACAAGTTATACAAAAGAACATGTTCAAAAAATAAAACAGGATTATTATCTCTTATAGCTGCTTTCATTAAACCCTTTGCATTAGTAGGCGTGCTACAAGCAACAATTTTAATCCCAGGAACAGCATGAAAATAAGCCTCTAATCTCTGACTATGTTCAGCACCTAGTTGCCTTCCGACACCGCCAGGACCACGGACTACTGCAGGTATTTTATAATTACCGCCACTTGTATATCTCAGCATACCCATGTTATTAGATATTTGATTAAAGGCTAAAAGTAAAAAACCCATATTCATACCTTCAACTATAGGTCTTAATCCTGTCATGGCAGCGCCAACAGCCATCCCTGTAAAACTATTTTCAGCAATTGGAGTATCTAAAACTCTTAATTCTCCATATTTTTCATATAGATCTTTAGTTACCTTGTACGAACCACCATATTGACCAACATCTTCTCCCATAATGCAAACGTTAAGATCATTTGCCATCTCTTCATCAATTGCTTCTTTCAAAGCATTAAATAATAAGGTACTAGCCACGAGTAATTCCGTTAATAATCATATATATATAAATTTATACCATTAAGGCTGAATTAACCTCCTTCAGCAAAAGTTATAAGTAGTAATATTGACAAAATCATGCCTGGAGAAAGTAAAAGTATTAATAACCCTAAATCATGTAAAGACATTAAAAAACAGATGTTTTTTTAATAATATTAGTATTTCAAATTTTTTTAACCAAAAAACTTCGAATAAATACAATAAAAAGACCTAAACCTATAAAAGCGAATGAAAACGTTAATAAGAAGGACAAACCAATAATTAATGTATTAATACTTGAAGAAATACTTTGTACAATCTCAGATGAGTTGGATGGTTTATGAAGAGAAAAATAGATTGTAATCTTTTTGCTTATTAAATAAAAAAATATACAAAGTAAAAAACTTGTTAATGAACCACTTATAAAACTTAAGGGACCTTTTTCAGGAGTAGTTTTAGCCTCACTATTTTCCTTGTTAATTAATCTTTTCTTATCATTCATCTTTTATTGGGAATAATTAAAATTTCAAAAAAAGGTAATACCACTATTAATTAATTTACAGACCCACGCATCAAATCCATTATTATTAAATATTTTTTTATTTTGTTCAAAAACTTCAGTAGCCTTATTTATATCCTTGAAAAGAGCAAAACATGTTGGACCAGAACCACTCATTGAAAACGAAAGGCAATTATCCAAATTTGAAAGTATGTGTAGCGCATGCATTACTGAATCATTTTCTTTTTCAACAATAACTTGTAAATCATTTTTTATTTTTAACATTTGACCTGAATTTTTTTGATTATGAAATCCATCTATTCTTAAAGAATTTCTAATGGCATTTGTTTTGTTAGATTCCGTAAGGTATTCTGAACAAAATTTATTACTATATTTTTTATAAGTATCTGCAGTTGAGATAGAAATTTTTGGATTTTTTAAAAGTATCACACCATATTCTAATTTATAGTTATATTCTTCAAGAATTTCTCCCCTTCCAAAACAGAATTGACTTCCTCCATTTACAAAAAAAGGGACATCTGAACCAAGTTTTGCAGAAAGTGAAAGAATAGTTTCGCATTCAAGCTTTAAATTCCATAATTTATTAAGTCCAATCAACGTGGCAGCTGCATTGCTAGAACCACCAGCTAAGCCAGCACCAATAGGAATATTTTTTTTTAAAAATATATTAACTCCTAATTTCTTATTATTTGATATCTCCTTTAGACAATTCGCTGCTTTTATTATTAAGTTATCATTATTCAGACTTAGATCTTTGTTATCAGAATTTAATTCAATCTTACCTATTTGATTGTTCTCAAATTCTATATAGTCAAAAAGATCAATATTTTGCATTATCATAGCTAATTCATGATATCCATCCTCTCTTTTTCCGATAATTTCAAGGTGAAGATTTATCTTGGCTGGTGATCTAACACAAATTTTAGTTGTTGGTAATACTGACATTTAACTAGTTCTTATTTGCTATTTTAATACAGGCTTCTGCAAGCTTAATCCATTTATTAATTGAAATATCTTGAGGTCTTAAATTAAAGCATATTTCAGATGATTCCGATAATTTCTTTATCTCATCCTCTGAAAGTATTGAATTAAGAGTATTTCTTATCATTTTTCTTCTTGAGTTAAATGAAATTCGAAGAAGTTTATCAATATATTTCTCTAATTTAATATCTAACCGCAACTCTGGCCTTAATGGTTCAAAAACAACCAAAGAAGAAAATACTTTTGGAGGTGGGTTAAACGAAGATGGCGGCACATCGCAAATTCTTTTTATATTAGACATTAGTTGCATCCGCACACTAAGAGCTCCTGCATTCGTATTACCATCCTTAGATAAGATCCTATCCACAACATCCTTTTGCATCAGGAAAATTATTTTCTCGTAATTATTCTTACTAATTATGCCTAATCTTCCTATGAAAATATCCAATATTGGGCCTGTAATATTATATGGAATATTAGCTATCACTTTTGTAATTTTTTTATTTATAGATTCAAGATTTGTTGAAAGAATATCTCCTTGCTGAAGTGAGAATTTTTTATCATTTTTAAATTTGTTATTTAAATAATCAATTAAGTCATTATCCAATTCAACTGCGTGTAATCTATTAATTTTTGAATCTAGCAATTTTGAAGTTAGAGCTCCTCTTCCTGGACCAATTTCTAGAATAAAATCATTTTCTTCAAGTTCAGCTACTTCTTTTATTTTCTCCAATATCAGATTATTTACCAACCAATGTTGACCAAATCTTTTTTTTTGATGATAGTTTTTTGTCTTCATCCAAAAGAGAATTAATATGTTTTAATTAAATATATATCTATTTCTATATTAAATAGTATGGGCCTTTCAAAAAAAAATTCTGATAAACTCAGTAATTTTATTATAGAAAGCAATTTAGTTAACAATAATAACTCATGTAAAAATCTGCAGAAACCTAATAATTCATCCAAAGTTGATGACCCATCTAAAATTTTTTATTCTATAATTGATAACTCCGACAATATAAATGAAACAACAAAAGAAAATCCATTATTAAAAAAAAGTGAGGATAGTTTTCATAATTTTAATTCTAAAAAAACTAATTACTCAGATAATTTATCCATCGAAGATGAGCTATATGACGAATTTAATTATCTTCTTGATGAATAAAGGAAATTTTCTTATTTTCTATGCTTCAGACTAATAGATTATCAATAAATGCTATTGGTAAAATAAAAAAAAATTGGATAAGAGAAGGGATTAATCAATACAAAAAAAGAATGCCTGATCTCATTATTAATGAGTCTAAAAGTTTTAATATTGATAATATTCCTGTTAATAATATTATTATTTGCCTTGCTGAAGAAGGTAAATCTTTTAGTTCAATTGAATTAACTTCTTTACTTTTAAATTTTAAAAATAAAAAAATTCATTTTCTTATTGGAGACACCGATGGAATACCTCCTAATATTAAAGAAAAATCACATCTTCTACTAAGCCTCTCTCCTCTTACTTTTCCTCATGAACTTGCAAGATTAATTCTAGTCGAACAACTCTATAGAGCTATTTCTATTTCGAATAATTCTCCTTATCATCGTTCCTAAAACAGAAGATTAAAGATTAATATATAAAACTCTAAAAACAAACACAATTTCAAGATTACAATATATAGTATATATGTACTATTATATATTGAGATTTTGTATAATTCTGGTTCGACTTTTAAAAAAGTGAAGATTCCATTATTAAGTGATTCAATATCAGCAGGTTTCCCTTCTCCTGCAGATGACTATACAGAGGAAAATATTGATTTAAATGAGCATTTAATATCTAATCCTTTTAGTACTTTTTTTCTTAGAGTTAAAGGTGAATCGATGATAAATTCAGGCATTAAAGATAAAGATTTAGTAATAGTAGATAAAAGTTTAACTGCCAAGCCAGGTAATATTGTAATTGCGATGATAGATGGAGAATTCACAATAAAAAGATTATCCATAAAAAATAATGAATTATATTTAAAAGCAGAAAATCATAATTATCCAGACATCAGTTTTAGAAATCATATTGATATACAGATTTGGGGGGTTGTAATCTATTCGATACATAATTACTTATGAAAAGCGAACACCCCCGTAATAAAGCAATAGCTCTTATAGATGCCAATAATTTTTACGCATCATGCGAACAAAGTATTAATCCTCATTTAAGGAATAAACCAGTAGTAATCTTATCTAATAATGACGGATGTATTATTGCAAGAAGTCCTGAAGCCCGGGCTTTGAAAATAAAAATGGGAACTCCTTATTTTAAAGTCAAAGAAAGTTTGAATAGGTTAGGAGTCGCTATTTTAAGTTCAAATTACTCGCTCTATGGTGACATGAGCAAGAGGCTAATGAATTTATTAAAGGATTATTCTGAAGAAATAGAGATTTATTCTATTGATGAAGCTTTTGTCTCAATTATCAGACCTAAAGATAAGAATTTAAATCCTTGGGCAAGAAAAGTAAGATGCTTAATATATCAAAATCTAGGAATAACCTTAACGATAGGAATAGGAGAGAACAAAGTAAGAGCAAAAATTGCTAATAAGCTAGCTAAGAATATTGATCATTCAGCAGGAATCTTTGATTTAGTTAGAATCTATGACGAGAATGATTACTTAAGGAAAATTAGTGTAGAGAAGATATGGGGTATTGGTAAACAAACATCTAGTTGGTTAGAAGGGAAAGGGATTAAAAATGCAAAAGAATTAAGAGATATGGATGAAGATGAAATCATGAAGAAATTAGGGATCATAGGGAAAAGATTGCAATTAGAATTAAAAGGTAATAAATGTCTTCCGATAGAAACAATTAAAAAGCCCAAAAAAGAGATTCAAGTAAGTAGAAGCTTTGGCAAACCAATCACAAAATTAGAAGATTTGACTCAAGCATTAGCGATTTATGCAATAAAGGCATCCGCGAAAATGAGAAGTCAAAACCTAAAAACATCTACCATTACTATATTTGCAAGAACTAGTCATTATTCAAATGATGCTTATCAAAAGAGTGCTTATCAAAAGCTTATAAATGCAACAGATAATACAACTACTATTTTAAAAATAGTAGTCGCATTATCTAAACAGATTTATAATCCTGAACATAAATTATCAAAAGCTGGAGTTTTAATGCAGGATTTAACTAATAGTCAATATTTGCAGCAATCAATTATCAATTACAAGTCACAAGAAAAAAATAACAAATCAATCAGTCTTATGAAAACAATTGACTCCTTGAATAAAAAATTTAAGAATAAAGCAATTACATGGGCAATTACAAAAAAACCACAAGAATGGGCTATGAATAGAAATTCATTAAGTCTCGTATCTACGACAGATATTAAAAAAATTCCAACTATAATATCGTAATAAGGAAAAAAAATGGAATTTATATTATTTTTAAGCAATATAGATAAGGAGATTATAGATCTAATCAACAAATCAAATCATACAATAGAGGAAAATACAGAACTTTGTTTAATAGATAAAAAGTATGTTGGTTTTTTTAAGAGAAGAGAAAAAGCAATAGTTATATGCACAAAAAACGCTAAAAAGTTAGGAGGGTATAGGGAAGACAAAAGATATGATAATCACAAAACAAATATTTATATAAGAAGAGCATTAAGGCATGAGGCTACTCATCTAGTACAGTCATGTAATAACAATAAACCAACGGGGTTAATTAAGAACATTGAAGATAAGATCCATAAAAGGAAATTCAAAGCATTAAATTCATCAGTACAATTATCTGGAAATTATGAAAAAGAATTAGAGGCTTATGTTATGGAAGATAAGCCAAGAAAAGTAAAAGAAATATTGAAAAGTTATTGTTTATAAATGCTTAAAAATTTATTAATTAGAAGCAAAGTTCCCACAACGTTGATTATCAAGGAGATTAATATGCTGTCTTTCAAGATAATATAATTCTTGAAATTTAAGAGCATCAGAGTTTAAATCCTTGAAAACATCATCAATTTCTTTATTAGAATCTGATGATTCAGGGGAAGAATTATCGATTAATATAGATATGCAATTTTCTAGAGTTTTAAGTCTTTGAGAACCCCAAGATTCAATAAGATGTCTGCATCTCTTCAATGATTTATATCTTTCAAGAAGAGACAAAGTTCCAAGAAGATTATCTTTTGGACTTTTTAAAGTGGTTAAAAATAATTCATCAGGGTTAACAAAAATATTAATTTTATTTGAAGATTCTTGATTATTAAGAGCTAAGTAATCAGGCAGAAGTGAAACCAAATTAATTGAAATAAAGTCGCTATTTAGTTTTTTATTATCAGAATTTCTTATATCTTGTAAATAATTTTTACCTAAATGCTCAACTTCTATTTTTGATATAGCTTCCCAAATAAGACGAACATAAGCTGTATTAAATTTTTCAATTTCCCGTTTAAGTAATTCATCACGAATAAAAAGTCTAAGTTCAGGACAATGTAAGTAATAATAAATTATCTCTGATTCATTTCTTTCACGTTGATTAATTTCATTCGGCTGTTCAAATTTTTTTGATCTTCCATGCCAACGAAAACCTTTAACTTGTTTTCTTAAGTCTTCTTCAAATTTAATCGCTAATCTAGATTGTCCCATACTTAATCTTTCTGAGACTTTTTGTAAATAATGAGTTCTAGTAGCTGATTGGGGTAATTTACTTAATAACTTAACTAATGAAGAAATGACACTCTGGAAAATATCCGATTTAGATAAGTCTTTACTATCAAAAATTTGGTCAATCTCCCAATCAATCCAGAAAGAAGCATTATCTATTAAGTTGTAATAATCTTCTGGTGTATTCTTTTTTAGATACTCATCAGGATCTTTAAATGAATTTATTTGGAGTATTTTAAGGTTTATTTGATCATGAAGAGATAAAGTTTCAACTTCGTTTATAACCCTTTTTGTTGCTAATTTACCTGCATTATCAGAATCAAAATTAATTATTATATTTTTACTATCAGTACATCTACAAAGTTGGGATATTTGAAATTTGTTTAATGCTGTTCCTAGAGAAGCCACGGAATTCGTAATGCCTTTTGAATGAAGTGAAATAACATCAAAATAACCTTCAACTACCAATGCCTTATCTCTTTTTCTAATATTGCTCGATGCTTTATCAAACGCAAACAACATTTTACCCTTCTCAAAAACTTCAGATTCAGGCGAATTTAAATATTTGGGTTCCTGACCGTCGAGGGATCTACCACCAAAAGCAACCACACGACCTTGCATATCAAAAATAGGAACAATCAATCTATTTCTAAAACGATCGTAAACGTTATCAGAATTTTCCTTTGAGACTACAAGACCCGCACTTAAGATTAATTTTAAAGGAAATTTCTCAACTTTTGAAAGATAATTAAATAAATCATTCCATGAATTAGGAGCATAACCTAATTCAAAATCATTAATATTTTTAGTATTTAAATTTCTTTGAGAAGTTAAATAATGTTTTGCTTCCTTACCCAAGGAATTATTTAATTGAGACTTAAACCAATCCTTTGATATGCGTAGTATCTTATATATTTCCTCTCTTCTAGATAACTGTTTTTTATATACTTCTTGTTGAGGACCATCAACATTTATTACATTAATATCATTCTTTTTTGCTAGCGAAAGGACAACATCAGTAAAGTTATTACGTGTAAACTCCATCAAAAATTTAATAGAATTACCTCCAGCTCCACAGGAAAAACAATAATAAAATTGTTTCGCCGGAGAGACTGTCATAGATGGCTTACTATCATCATGAAAAGGACATATTCCAACAAATTCTTTTCCCTTTTTCTTTAGTACAATATGTTCAGAAATAACATCTACAATATCTGCTTTATCCTTTACCTCCTGAATAGTTCTTGGATGAATAGAAGGTCCCATTTTTTTTATTTTTCTAAAAAGAAGTCCTTATTGTCATTTTGTTATAGGTCAAAATTTTAAAAGAATCTACGTAATTTCACAATATGATTATTTTTAGTAATGCTTATCGAAATTTTTAATCAAAATAATAACTCTTTTAAGAAAGTTAATTTAATATTTGCATCATTTTTCTTCAGCCTTATGACTGTGTGTGTAAAAAAAATTGATAATAGAATACCGATATATGAATTAGTATTTTTTAGATCATTATTTAGCTTATTTATAACCTCCCTGATAATAAATAAAAGGAATTTAGATCCCTGGGGGGGAAACAAACCATTGCTAGTTTTAAGAGGTATTTTTGGAACAATAGCATTAGTTTGCATATTTTATGCAATTCGAAATATGCCACTAAATATCTCAACTGTTATTCAATATACATACCCTATATTTATATCTATTTTTGCAGGAGTTCTTATTAATGAAAAGATAACTAAAAATCTAATTATTGCCTCTGTAACCGGATGGTTAGGTATTTTAATAATTTTAAATCCATCTCAATTGTCAAGCTTAAATATTGAGCTTAATAATATAAGTGTTTTAGTAGCATTTCTCGGAGCCATATCAACATCACTTGCTTACATAACAGTAAAAAAATTATCATTAACAGAAGATGTTTTCATAATAATTAAATACTTTCCTTTAATTTCAGTTATTACATTATTTCCAATAGTTTTTCTTAATTGGGTAACTCCAAATTTTAATGATTTGATTTGGATCATTGGAATAGGCTTCTTCACCCAAGCTGGGCAAACATTTTTAACAATTGGAATAAAGAAATTACAAACAACAGAAGCGGCAACTATAAATTATTTACAAGTATTTTTTGGCTCTTTATGGGGAATTTTATTTTTTAATGAATTAATAAATATTAATTTTATAATAGGCTCATCACTTGTTTTGTTAGGAACTATTATTTCCACTAGCAAAATACACAAAAAGATTTAAAATAAAAGAAAGAATATTTTAGTCATGAAATTTTTCTTATTGGTATTTTTCAGTTTTTATCCATTTCTACAAGTTAAAGCATCAACTCCTAAGTCTGTAACATGTACTAGGACCGAATATAGGGAAGAATATATTCCTGGAACAAAATCAAGTCCAGGTTATGTCAGAAATTATGAAGTAGATGTAGAAATACCATGTGGAGGGGCTAACTCAGCAAAAATTAAAAATGAAGATTGCACTGATGGTAAGATAGCAGGTGCATTACTAGGAGGAGGAATTGGTGGTGCAGTTTCAAGAAAAGAAGGTCGTTGGTGGGCTGTCCCATTAGGCGCAGTTACAGGGGCAGCTATTGGATGTCAGGTTGATGGAGGTTAATTGATTACTTGGATAAAAGGAGAATTAGTAAGTTCATGGCAAGCTAATAATAAATTTTTTATTTTAATAAACTGTCGGGGATTAGGTTACGAAATTCAGACCTTGGAATCGGTCATTATCGATATTGAAAATAAAAAAAATTCTAAAAATGAAATTATACTTTGGTTAAAGCACATAAAAAAAGAAGATTCTGATACACTTTTTGGCTTTATCAATAAGGATCAAAGAGATTTTTTTATTCAAATCCTTAATATTAAGGGCATTGGCTCTCAAATAGGCATGTCATTATTAAATAAATTTCCATTGACTGAAATAATTAATGCAATTACTAATAATGATAAAAAATTGATTAGTTCTGTTCAAGGAATTGGACAAAAAATGACAGAACGAATAATCCTTGAATTAAAAAGTAAAGTAATAAATAATAAAATTGAAAAAGAATTTGCAAATTATAATAATTTTCTTTTAGAGAATAGAGAATTAAATTCGATTTTTGAAGATATGAATTTAACACTCGAATCTTTAAATTATTCTAAAAAGGAAATTAAAAACCTTTATCCTAAACTTATTAATGATATTAAAAGTAATAAAAATTTGTTCTTAGAAAAAGACTCTATTTCATTTGAAACGTTATTAAAAGTAGCAATGAACTATTTAGACAAGCGATAGTAGTAATTTAGTCCAATAACGTAGTAATATATTAAAAAACAAATAAATTTAATGACACTCGATACAGCTGAAAAACAAAAGCTAATAGAATCACATCAAGTACACGCTACAGATACAGGATCTGTAGAGGTTCAAGTTGCAATGCTTTCTGAAAGAATATCAAAATTAAGTGATCACCTTCAAGGTAATATTCATGATTATGCATCAAGGCAAGGATTATTAAAAATGATTGGAAAAAGAAAAAGATTACTATCATATATCAAAATTAAAAATCCCAAAAATTATCAAGATCTAATTACAAAGATTGGAATCAGAGGATGAATTCCGTTAATGAAAAAAAAACAAGGCAAAAAGAAAAATCCTACAAAAAAGAAACAAATATCAGAAAGTAATGCTTTTAAGAATATAGAAACAAAAGTTCCGGCAGTACCGCTAAAAACTAAACAAACTACTGGAATCCCAAAATATGTTGCTGACAGAATGGCTAAAAGAATATTTTTTACAGCAGGAATACCAACAATTATGGGTATGTCCGTATTTGTTGTAAGTTATATAATTGTCACAAGAAATATCGCTGAAATTCCGCCATCTTCAACAATTGCAATTTCAGCATTATTCTTCTTACTAGGACTAGGAGGTTTGAGTTTTGGAATATTGTCCGCAAGTTGGGATAAAGAACCAGGCAGTTTTTTTGGGATAGAAAATATCCCTTTGAATATAGAAAGAGCAAAAGCGGCTTTTAGACCTGCATCTCAAAACTTTGATGAGAAAAAGTAAATTATTTTACTAACGATTTTAAATTAACCTGAAAAGATTTGTCTTTAAGTAACCTAGTAACTCCAAGAATATCTTCAACACAATATTGATCTCCAAACTTAACATATGTTACAGAATTATTATTTCTAACAGCTGCTAATACTGGAATCTTATTTCCACATTTATCCTTATCCGGTTTAAATTTAACTAAACATTCCCTTATGGTATTTTGAATTTTTATATCAGAGGCCTGGGAACTATCTAAGTCGATAACAAGTAATTTCAAGTTATCAATTTCTCTACAATCATCAATAATTAATTGTGTCTTATCACTCTTTTTATCAATAGTTCCCCAAATTAATAGCCTAGTATCAGTAAGAAGAAATTCAGACAATCTACAATATGTTTTTGGGAAAACTATTGCCTCGCAGCTTCCAGAAAGATCTTCAAGTTGGACTATAGCCATTCTGTCTCCTTTTCTTGTTGTAATCTGCTTTAATTCAGGAATCATTCCTACTAAAGAAACCTTCGCTCTGTTTTTAGATTCTTCTAATTGAGAGATACTTACAGGAGAAACAAGTCTAGCTGGCTTTGCGAGATGCTTTAAGGGATGATCTGACAAATAAAAACCTAAAAGTTGCTTTTCTAGTTTTAGTTTTTCTATTAATGAATAATCATCAACTTTAGGTCGCTGAGATAAGGAGAATTCTTTATTTTCATTATTACTCATTAATTCAAATAAATTTCCTTGACCAGATAAACGATCACGATTACGAGAAGAAGCCCACTCCATTACATATTCAAGATCGTAGAAAAGTTGAGCTCTATTATTATCCTCAGAAAATTCATCAAGAGCTCCACAATGAATTAAAGATTCTAGATTCCTTTTATTTAATATATTAGATGGTAAACGATCACATAAATCTGAAAATGATTTAAAGCTTCCCAGTTTATTACGATTATTTATAATATTTTTTATAGCTGAATCTCCTAGATTTTTAATTGCTGATAATCCAAATAAAATTTGATCCTTCTTCACTGTAAAGTCAATTCCTGATAAATTTATACTTGGAGAAATTACATCGATTCCCATCGAATAGCAATTGGAAATATATCTTTGCATTTTATCGCTAGAACCAGAATTAACACTAAGGAGTGAAGCCATGTAAGCAACTGGAAAATGTGCTTTTAAAAATGCTGTTTGGTATGTAACGGCTCCATATGCTGTCGAATGACTTTTATTAAAGCAATATTCAGCGAATAAAACCATTTGATCAAAAAGGTCATTGGCAATTTTTTTGTCTACCCCTTTCTTACAGGAACCCTCAATGAAAAGATTACGATGTTTAACCATCTCAGATACCTTCTTTTTACCCATTGCTCTGCGTAGTAAATCGGCATCACCAAGAGAATATCCAGCCAAATCTTGAGCAATTTTCATAATTTGTTCTTGATACACCATAATTCCATGAGTTTCAGTAAGAATGGATTCAATATATGGATGCGGAAAATCTATTTTTTCATTCCCATTTTTTCTATTAATAAACTTAGGAATAAGACCTGCATCAAGAGGGCCTGGTCTATAGAGAGCCAATATTGAAGAAATGTCTTCAAGAGAATTTGGCTTAAAATCTTTAACAACTTGTTTCATGCCAGAGGATTCAAGTTGAAAGATCCCTTCTAAATCTCCTCTACCAATAAGGTCAAAAGTTTTATTATCATCGAGGGGTAATTCATCAATATTGATTTTTTGTCCCGTGGAAGATTCTATTAAAGAAATTGTCTTATCAATCATTGTGAGATTTTTAAGACCTAAGAAGTCCATTTTTAATAAACCTAGTGATTCTATGTCATCCATAGAATATTGAGTAATTATTTGTCCTTCATTATTTCTTTGAAGCGGTACAAGCATATCTAAAGGCTCTGATGCAATAACTACACCTGCTGCATGAACACCATAAGTTTTATTTGTCCCCTCTATTCGTAATGCTAAATCAACCCACTTTTTAACCCTAGTATCTTTTAAATATTTATCCCTAAATTCAGGACTAGGAGATTTTTTAGCAATCATTTCACTAAGCTTAAATGGCTTTCCTCTTACAACTGGTATTAATTTTGCTAAATTATCAGACTCTCCATAAGGAATATCTAGAACTCTTGCAACATCTTTTAGTACAGCTTTTGATGTCATTTTGTTAAAGGTAATTATTTGCGCAACTTTATCTTCACCATATCTATTGGTTACATAATCAATAACTTCATTTCTCCTGTCAATACAAAAATCTGTATCAATATCAGGCATAGACTTTCTCGCTGGGTTTAAGAATCGCTCAAATAATAATCCATGTTTAACAGGATCAATATTTGTAATTTGAAGAGCATATGCTACCAGTGAGCCTGCGGCAGAGCCTCTCCCAGGACCAACAGGTATTGAATTATCTCTAGCAAATTTTATGTAATCCCAAACGACTAAAAAATAATCTGGGAATCCCATATCATTTATTATTTTTAATTCTGAAGACAATCTTTTTGCATAAATCTCTTCAATTTCATTATTGTGAGTTATATTTAGCCTTTTTAAAAGACCCTCCTTTGATATTTTCGTCAAAAAGGATAAAGAATCTGTCTCGTTTTTTAATGGAAATTTAGGCATTCTATAGGTACCAAACAACTCAAATTGTTCAATCTTTTTTGAAACTTCGACTGTATTATTTATGGCTTCTTTAATAGATTCATAATCGATATGATCATTAAAAAGTCTAAGCATTTCGTTTTCACTTTTAATATATTCTGTTCCTGTATATCTCAATCTCTTTTCATCACTAATAAGTTTACCTGTGAGGACACAAAGTAATGCATCATGAGCCTCAACATCCATGTTCGATATGTAATGAGCATCATTAGTAGCAATAACTTTAATTTGATGTTTTTTACCGATTCTTATTAATTCAATATTTACAATCCTATCTTCTATAGCGCCATGATCTTGTATTTCAAGATAAAAATCATCGCTTAATAATTTTTTATACCAACAAGCTATATTTTCAGCTACATCTATTCTCCCTTTTAAGATGGCTTGAGGAATTTCGCCGCCTAAACATGCGGTTGAAATAATAAGACCATCTTTGTATTTTTCTAAAAGAGATTTATCTATACATGGTCTAGAAAATATACCTCTACCCCTCATCCCGTTAAGATGACTGATTGTCGTTAATTTTACAAGATTCTTATAACCTGTAAAATTTTTGGCTAAGACTACTAAATGGTATCGTTTTTCCTTCTTTGGCTGAGGATCATCAATAGAACCATTAATGATATACATTTCATTACCGATAATTGGTTTAATTCCTTTATCTCTACATTTTTTTACTAAATCAAGAACACCATACATCACACCATGATCGGTTAAGGCTATTGAATCCATTCCAAGTTCAGAGGCCCTATCAACTATTTTAGATACTTGACTTGCTCCATCTAGAAGACTGTAATCGCTATGATTGTGAAGTGGAACAAATCCCATATTTAAACAATTTATATTTACAAGATAGAGAATTATTTAAAAAATTCTATATTTAACTCATACAAATTAATTATTACTTCAAATTTCAATATTAGGTTTGTTTTTCATAACTTCAGCATCCTTTTCAAATATATTTGCAACGTTTAATATTCGATGCTCCTCCAAAACATTTCCAATTAATTGAAGACCTATAGGTAATCCCTTTTTATCAAATCCACAAGGAATACTAATAGCAGGGAGTCCAGCAAGATTAACTGGAACAGTTAAAAGATCAGACAAGTACATAGATAAAGGATCATTGACAAAATCACCTTTTAAGAATGCAGTAGTTGGGCATGTTGGTGTTAATAAGACATCAACTTTATCAAAAGCATTATCAAAATCCTTTCTGATTAAAGTTCTTAC
>QCUW01000017.1 GCA_003210695.1 Prochlorococcus sp. AG-679-P15
TATTTTTATTTGATAAATATTCTAACTTTTTCCTTATTAATAAATTAAATCCAGCTTGTACAATTTTAACTTCATTAATATTATCTAATGTTCTTTGTGTTACTGGATCATATTCTCTTATTTTATCAATAATATTATCAAAGTATTCAATTCTTATAGGTAGTTCGTTATTAACTGGATATATATCAATAATTTCTCCTCTTCTACTCCATGAACCTTCTTTAGAAGTCAAGTTTTCTTTGTTATATCCTAATATAGTAAGCTTATTTATTAACTTTTTTATTTCTAATTCTTGACCCTTTATTAGTGTAATAATATTATCTCTAAATATCTTTTTATTAATTAGATGAGGTTGAAGAGATCTTTCGGTTGTAATTATTATTTTTATATCCTTTTTTTCATCATTAATTAGTTCTGAGATCACTGATAACTGTGTATATTCGGTTTCTTTTGACTTGTTAATTGATGCATATGGTAAGTTTTCACTATGTGGATAATACAAAACATTTTTATTATCTATATTTTCAAAATATCCATACCATTTGAAAGCAATTTCTTCATTAGGAGTAATAAGTAGGATATCTTTATTTTCTTTCTTTGCAATACTATTTATTATTATTGATTTTGCATATCTACTGGAACCAATTATATTTAGTTCATTATCTTTTGTTATTCTTTTCACTAACTCCGTTATTATTTGTGAATTTGAAATATAACTAATTAAAGAATTTAAACTCATTTATATTTAATTAACTTGATAACTACTTAATGTCATATTATATTATATTTTAAAAAGATTGTGAATTATAATTAATGGATTCAGCTGCAATAAATTCTTTTATCCCAACACTTGACCAGGTTGATAGTTGGTCAGAAATTCTTACACTTTTACCAATATTAATTATTTTAGAATTGTTGCTTTCGGCTGATAATGCTATCGCTTTGGCATCACTGACTAAATCACTTGATAGTGCTGCATTAAGATCTAAAGCTTTAAATATAGGTATAGCGATTTCGTTATTATTCAGAATATTTCTTATTCTTTTATCTAATATCCTTCTGAAATTTATAATTATTCGAATCTTTGCAGGTTTATATCTTATTTATTTATTTATTTCAAATGTTATCTTTAGCAGAGAATCCGATATCGAAGATCCAGAAAATATAGAAACAACTATTAATTTTAAATTTTTAAAAATTGTAGCTTTACTTTCTTTAACTGATTTTGCCTTTTCAATTGACAGTATTACAACAGCTGTTGCAATAAGTGATCAATATATTCTTATTATTTTTGGGGCAATTATAGGAGTATTAGCTTTACGATTTACTTCAGGAATATTTCTAAGACTTTTAGAGATATTTGTAAGATTAGAAACTGCTGGTTACATAGCTATTCTCATTGTTGGGATAAAGCTTCTTCTAAATACACTTATTACAGAGAGAATCCTTCCAGATTATTATTTTTATATTTTGATACTATTTGCGTTCATATGGGGGTTTTCCAAGAAGGAGCAATTTACTTAGTCTGAAAATTTTTCACCAATTATAGGATTTAATTGTTGTATTAACTGATTTTTACTAGATATGTTTTTACCTTCTAGTTTTGCTTCTAATATAAGAATCGGATCAGTTTTTGTTGATATAACAATTCCTTCATTTTCTATAAGTCCAATAATGAATCCAGGCTTTAATTTATTACTTAAGAATTTATAATTATTATTATATATTTCATCAATTGTTAGGATTTTAATTTTAATTATTTTAAGATTTTTCTTTTTAAATTTTGTATTGGCTCGAGGGTATAAGGCATTAATTTTTCTATAAATATTAACTGATGTATTTTCCCAATTTATAATATAGTCTGATTTATTAATCATTCTTGCGTATTTTAATTCTCTTTTTAAGTCTTTTTGTTTTATAAGAAAATGATTAATATCTCCATTTTTATTTTTTTCTATTTCTGATATTGATTTCAAAAATAACTCGGCTGATAGATCACTTAATTTTTTTGTTAATGATTTAAGATTTTCCTCTTTCGCAATTTTAATTTGTTTTTCCACTAATACGTCTCCAGTATCTAATCCTTCTTCCATTTTCATTATTCCAACACCAGTAAATTCATCTCCCTCTAGTATTGACCATTGAATTGGTGCAGCACCCCTCCATCTTGGAAGTAGTGATGCATGCGCATTCCATGATTTATATTTTGGGATATCTAATATTGCTTTTGGTAAAATCTTTCCATATGCAATTACGATAAACAGATCACAAGATAATTCTTTAAGTTTACTTATTAATTGAATATTACCTTTTATTATTTCTGGTGTAAAAACTGGAATACTTTCTTTGATGGAATATTCCTTTACTGGTGATGCAATTAATTTATTACCTCTTGATCTTTTTTTATCAGGCTGAGTAATCACGGCAACTATATCGTGATCTGATTTTTTTAATACCTCAAGAGTTTTAACAGAATATTCTGGAGTACCCCAAAATATAATTCTCACTCGTCACCAGTTATGGATAATTTATTTATCCATATATGTGGAGATATCCCACTAGTTGTTAATTCTTCTTTATTTTCAATATTTACTATATTTTTTAAAAGATATTTTATATCTCCTGCTACAGTGGCCGACTCAATTGAACATTTCTCCCCATCTTTATAATGCCATCCATCAAAAGGAAGAGAAAAAGAACCTTGACTTGCTCTAACTCCTGCATGGATAGCATTTAATTCTTCAATATATACAAACTCTCCTTCATAGTTTTCATGATCTAATAACTTATTTAATTCCGAACATTCATTTGATCTTTCAATTACTATCCAATCTGGAGAAACTGAGACTTTCGAACCAAGTCCTGCATGACCAGTAGGTGTAGTATTAAAAATTTTTGCAGTTGATTCCGAATGTAGAAAGTTTTCTAATTTACCTTTATTAATTATACTTATTTTTTTTGTTGGAGTCCCTTCCCCATCGAATGGTGCAGAAGTTATATTTTTATCATTTAGTCCATCATCATAGATATTCAAAGCTGGAATTGAAATTAAATCGCCAATAGAATTTTTATTTGAAAGACTTGTACCGTCTATGATACTTCTTGCATTAAATATTGAACTAAATGCATTTATGATCGTCAAAAATGCTTCAGGCGATAAACAAACTAAATATTTACCTGTTGTTATTGATGAGTAATTTAAATGCGCAATAGTTTTATTTGATGCTTCTTTGATACAGGATTCAATATCAATGTCTTCAACTCCATATCCAAGCTTAACTGAACCTGAACTACGAGGCTTTTTATCTTTTTCTTCTGCTCTTGCATATAAATAGAGTGCTGCTTGACTTTTACTATGATTTCGAAATGCTCCATCACTGTTGGCATAAATTCTTTCGTAAAAACTTTCTGACAAACCATTATAAGGAATAGACTTTATAGCTTCATGACTTCCAATGAGCTTCGATTCAGCTTCTCTAAGAATATTAAGTAGCTTTTTAATTCCTAATGGATTTTTTTTATCAACTTCTTTTACATTTATAGGATCTTTAGCTAAGGGAGAAAAATCAGTAATTTCATTTCTATTTCCAAATTCTGAAGCAACAGATGCTTGTTCTAAGGCCTTCTTAATACCTGTTTCGCTAAGATCACTTGTTGTTGTAATACCAACTAAGTTTTCTTTATTCCAAACTCTCAATGTTATGATCTGTTTTTGTGATGCTTTTAATTGTTTTGCTCTTCCTCTATCAACTTGGACAGAATAATCATTAGAAAAGCTTGCACCGTAATCCCATTTCCTAATATTTAATATATTTGCAGCCTCTGTTATTTTAGAGGTTATTTCTGTAGCATTCATTTTTATCTTCC
This sequence comes from Prochlorococcus sp. AG-679-P15, assembly GCA_003210695.1. Taxonomy (GTDB): domain Bacteria; phylum Cyanobacteriota; class Cyanobacteriia; order PCC-6307; family Cyanobiaceae; genus Prochlorococcus_A. Next base: position 3,868 of record QCUW01000017.1, read on the forward strand.
CCCTACTGTTATTGAATCAACTTTTATATGCGGTTGACCTACTGTTACATTAACGCTTCCGCTAACTGAGCCGCAAAAACCAGGAGCTAATTCTAAATCGTTCCCACACATAGATATTTTTGGCATGACTTCTTTTGCATCCCCTATCAATGTTGCACCTTTTAGAGGCTTTGTTAATTTGCCATTTTTTATTAAATAACCTTCCTCAACAGCGAAATTGAATTGACCTGTCGCCCCTACACTTCCACCACCCATAGACTTACAGTAGAGGCCATCACTAATACTGCTTATTAATTCATCTTTAGTGTATTCACCCTTAGCTATATAAGTATTTCTCATTCTTGATGCAGCTGCAAATGAATAGTTTTGTCTTCTACCACTGCCAGTTCTTTTATGTCCAGTTCTTAATTCACCTGCTCTATCAGATATAAATTTCTTTAATATTCCATCTTTAATAAGAATTGATTTCTCTGGTTCCATCCCTTCATCATCAATGGATAATGATCCAAATGATCCTTCAGAAATACCTTCATCTATAGCCGTTACAGATTCGTGAGCAATTTTTTCGTTTAACTTATCTTTAAAAGGAGTTGTTCCACGTTCAATCTGTGTTGTTTCAAGTAGATGTCCACAAGCCTCATGAAATATAACACCACCAAATTTATTAGCTAGTACAACGGGCATTTGTCCAGCTTGAACATAGTCTGCATATAACATATTCATTGAACTTTCATAAACTTCATTTGCTGCTTTTTCATGATCCCATAATCTAAATTCATTAGGAATGCCATGTGATCCAAATCTTCTACTACCGTTTGATCTATATTGAGCATCATTAGCAATTATGTTAAGACCAACAGTTTGATGCAATCTTATATCTGTTGCGTAAGTTCCGTCACTAGAAGCGATTATTACTTCCTGCCAATTTCTGGAATAGCTACCTTTCCTAACTATTACTTTCTTATCTTTTTTTAAAGCCTTAGTGCTAAGTAATAATTTTTCGCTTACTTCGTTAATTGATGGCACTTCTTTAAGCCAATTAATTTTCGCCTTACTGTAATCTTTTTGTTTTTCTAGTCCATTAAAATTAGAAGTATTATTTTTTTGAGATATATCTAACATTTCAATTGCCTGAGAGACTGATCTCATTAATCCATGTTTTGATAAGTCATTAGTGCTTACAAAACCATCTCTTTTATCTTTAAATATTCTTATTCCAGCTCCTCTTCCAAATGATGGACTTACACTTGTAATAAAATCTTCTTCTGCAAGAACACTTGAATTATCAGAATTTTCAATAAATAATTCTACAAAATCAGCACCAAGAGATATTCCATAGAATATAACTTCTTCTAAAAGTTGTTTATTACATTCGCCAAATCTAATTTCGCAATATTTTGTAGTAGTAGATACCATTTTTTATCTTATAGATTTAGCTCTTATTTAGCTCAGATTATCGAATTGATGGTTGAAAATCTTCGCTATTAAGAGGTTTTAATAAGTATAGTCTCAACAGTTCATAACCGTTAGCTATATAAGTGGGTAATTTTTTTAAGGTTTTGGATAATTTGTTATTAGTACTATTCTCTATATAAGAAAGAACTTTATTATTTTCAACTATTTTATCTAGTCTTCTATAAAAAGATTTATCGTGTACATTTAATACTACTGGGAAAACTCTAGCAGAGGTTTCATTTGTTTTATTAATAACGTACTGATCGTAATCTCTAGCATCTAACCCTAAAGAATTGTAGAAATCTTTTTTGACACCTAAATCTCTAGCATACATAGTTGCAAAAACAGCTAAAAGAAAAAATCTAGACCATAATTTAGATACTATGGGAAGATTGTTCAAGAAATATCTAAACCTATGAAAATAGTCAAATAGTGGATGTGTGAATGTAGATCCTCCTATAGTAATTTTTTGACTCAAAGATTTAACGGTTCTTGGCTGTGCTTTACGGCCTTTAATTCGCAGAATATTTATTTCACTTAAAACGTTTACTATTTCTTTTTCAAATTCTTTTTTATCAAGAAAATAATTTAATTTAATTGAATCAGAGACAAGTTCAACATGATTATGATTATGTTCTTCAGAAATAAATTTTTTATAATTGTCTTTCTTTAAATCAATATCGAATATATATTTTAAATCTATTTTGCCATTACGAGATTTAATAATAGGAACAGTTGAATTAAACTTTTCTTTAATTATATTTTTGATGGATTTAAATTCATTTGCATTTAAAACATCTGCTCTCGATATTAGTACGAGATCAGAAACCTCTAACTGTTCTTCAAAGAGTTCATCAATTGATGTATTATGATCAATCTTATTTAATTCATCATACTGATTAGTTATTTCATTTAAATCATTTATTGGAGATCCTTCAAGCATTGAATCTCCATTGACTAAACCAATAACGAGGTCAAGATATATTGATGTCCTTATCTCAGGCCAATTAAGGGCTTGTATTAATGGTAAGGGTAAGGCTAAACCACTCGTCTCAATGATTATTGCCTCAATATCAGGATTAAAGCTTAAAAGGGACTTTATCGAGGGAATAAAATCATCTTGAACAGTACAACACAAACAACCGTTATTTAATTCGATAATGCAATCTTCCTCTGAATCAAGGCAGCCGTTGCAACTTTTAACCAAGTCACCATCAATTCCAACATCACCAAACTCGTTTATTATCAACCCAAACTTTTTGTTACTTTCTTTAAGCAAATATCTTAAAAAAGTAGTTTTTCCGGAACCAAGAAATCCAGAAATTACAATTACAGGTATTCTTTTTTTCATTTATTAAGTTCTAACAACCGAGACTATATTCAGTAGTTTCGCCTGTAGAACTGTTAGTGCCACTTGCTATTTCACATAATTCTTTTTGTTGTATACGACTAAGAACAGCATTAGTAAAATCTGCACCATCTATCTTTGCTCCTTCAAAATTACTTTCCATTAATAATGCATTTGTAAAATTAACATCTGAAAGATCTGCGTCTGTAAAATCTGTTGCATATGCTAAAGCATCACTAAGATTTGCTCCATTCAGAGTTGCGTTTTGCAATTTACTATTATTAAAAACTGCGCCCTCTAAATTACTTTTACTAAAATCAAATCCATTTAAATTGAACTTTACAAATTCATTACCACTAAGATCTTGACCATGCATATCTTGATCTAATTCAAGATCTTGCTGATTTCTTATTTCAGGAGGACGTTTAGCCCAAGCAGAATTTACAAAATTAAAAAATAGGATTCCAATAAAAAATATAGTTATTAAAGCATTCTTGAGGGAAGGAAAATTAATTGATTTAATCATAATAAAAATGTATTTTAGATCTAGGGTTTTGAAAATTTGTATTCTTATCTTAAAGGAAAATATATGGCAATGTCACTAAAGGTTATTGTTCCACCTCATCCATTAATAAAACACTGGCTTTCAATTTTAAGAGAGAAAAATACTCCTAATATTTTATATTCAACCGGTTATGAGCAATTAGGTAAATGGCTAACTTATGAAGCATTAAGAGATTGGCTTCCATATAAAAAAGAGTCAATAAGTACAAATAGTGGAGAAGCAGAAGGTGTTTTTATAAATAATGATTATCCAATAAAAGTAATTGCGAAAATGCCTGAAGGATTATCCTTATGGTATGGAGCAAAAGAAGTGATACCAAATTCAACTCTTTGTTTAGGAGATTTACCAACTAAGGTTGATGATAATGAAGGAATTATTGTTTTCTCAGATCAAATAAAGATGAAAACAAATCCAAATGAAACCCTTATTAATTTAAAAAAATTAGGGGTTGATTCCAATAGGATTTTATTAATAGCATCAATTTGCAGTAATAAAGGGCTAAATGAAATCGCAAAGATATTTCCTCAACAAGTGATTTATACATCTTGTATTGATGAAGAAGACGATCAATCAAATTTGTTAAAACCTGGCATTGGCGACCCTTTATTGCGTTTGAGTACTATATTTTCAAATAAGAACTAAGATATAATATAAATAGAAATAAATTAACAATGTCTGAATACAGAGATTCGTCTTCAAATAATTTTTTATCTTTAATAAGTGGTGCTTTTATCGGGGCAGCAGGTTTGGCTTGGTGGCTAATATCTGAAGCTGATAAAAGAAAAGAGGAAAAGAAGCAAAAAGCAATGATGTATTCATCTAGAATTCAAGATGGTTCAGAGGCTATTGACACCAACGAAAAAATAAATGAAGTTGAAGGGGAGAAGTTGGAACAAAAAGTTGAACAACTAAATTCTGCAATTGCTGATGTAAGGAGACAACTTGAGGAGTTAGGGCAATAAAATAAAGAAAGTTCTCAAATCATATGAATAAATTAAGATCATCTGCAATAACTCAAGGTGTTCAGAGGTCTCCTAACAGATCAATGTTAAGAGCAGTTGGATTTAGCGACGAAGACTTTACTAAACCTATTATTGGAGTTGCTAACGGATATAGCACGATTACACCATGCAATATAGGGCTAAACAAATTAGCTCTTAAAGCTGAAGATTCAATAAGGAAATCTGGAGGAATGCCTCAGATGTTCGGAACTATAACTGTAAGCGATGGCATATCTATGGGAACAGAGGGAATGAAATATTCTTTAGTTTCAAGGGAAGTTATAGCCGACTCAATTGAAACTGCTTGTAATGCTCAAAGTATGGATGGGGTTTTAGCCATAGGTGGTTGTGATAAAAATATGCCAGGTGCAATGATAGCAATTGCGAGAATGAATATTCCTTCAATATTTATTTATGGAGGGACGATAAAACCTGGCAAATTAAACGGGCAAGACCTTACGGTTGTCAGTGCTTTTGAAGCTGTTGGGCAATTAACATCAGGGAAAATAAATGAGAAGAGATTAATTGAAGTTGAAAAAAATTGTATTCCAGGAGCAGGTAGTTGCGGAGGAATGTTTACAGCTAACACCATGTCAGCAGTAATAGAAGTCTTAGGTTTGAGTCTTCCCTATAGTTCAACAATGGCAGCAGAAGATTACGAGAAGGAAGTTAGTGCCGAAAAAAGTGCTGAAATACTTGTTGATGCAATTAAGAAAGATATCAGACCACTAGATCTTATGACTAAAGAATCTTTTGAAAATGCAATATCTGTAATCATGGCTATTGGGGGTTCTACAAATGCCGTACTTCACATTTTAGCGATAGCAAATACTTCAGGTATTGATATTAATATCGAAGATTTTGAAAAAATAAGGCAAAAAGTACCTGTAATATGCGACTTAAAACCTAGTGGTAAATATGTAACAGTAGATCTTCATAAAGCAGGTGGAATTCCACAAGTTATGAAAATACTTTTAAACGCAGGTTTGATACATGGTAATTGTAGAAACGTAGAAGGCAAAACAATAATTGAATCGTTAATTGATGTTCCAGATAAACCTCCAGCTAATCAGGAAGTCATTAGAGATATTGATAATCCACTTTATAAAAAAGGTCACTTAGCGATTCTAAAAGGTAACTTAGCCTCGGAAGGTTGCGTAGCCAAAATTAGTGGAGTAAAGAATCCTGTATTAAAAGGACCTGCTCGCATTTTTGAAAGTGAAGAAGATTGTCTAAAATCAATTTTGAATAATGATATTAAAGCTGGGAATGTTGTTGTCATAAGAAATGAAGGTCCTGTTGGTGGGCCGGGAATGAGGGAAATGTTGGCCCCAACATCTGCGATTGTTGGGCAAGGATTAGGAGAAAAAGTGGCTTTAATAACTGATGGTAGATTTAGTGGAGGCACCTATGGACTGGTTGTTGGACATATTGCTCCAGAGGCAGCAGTTGGAGGGAACATAGCCTTAATAAGAGAGGGCGATTTAATTACCGTTGATGCAGTAAACCAATTAATTGAAGTTGAACTATCTGATGAAGAATTAGAAAAAAGAAGAATTAACTGGGAAAAGCCTGATAAAAAATATAAAAAAGGAATTCTTTCTAAATATGCAAGAATTGTTAGCTCCTCAAGCTTAGGAGCAGTTACAGATTTGGAAGAATAGTATCCAGATACTATCTATTTTAAGTTATAAAATTCTTTATCCTCGTAGCAAGGTTCTCCAATCTTTGACTATATTTAGGTGCAGAGCATTTTTTACCATTACTACTATTCATCCATATTGTTTTTACTCCACTCCACAAAATAGGTTCATCAGGGAAGTTCAGCTTTGAAATAACTAAAACCAATTCACTATTTGATTTAAAAAGTTCCAACTCAAGATCATAAATATCTAATCTTTTTCCTTCAATATCTCTACATAAGATATTTACAGTTAAATCAATATCATCATTATCTTTTTCATATTCACCATTAATCTTTACGACTGAGTGCAGGAAGGGTTTATTTGTTAAATCTGCAGATTTAGCAATTAAAGTATTAAATTTTTCATCAAAATCTTCAAAGAACACTGATTGATTTTATTAAAATTTTTATTGGACCCGATTTGAATCCATTATTAAGTAGTCCATTATCTCCAAATTTTGAATGCAGTAGTTGTAATCTTTTTATTTTTGATGGTTTAAATTTGAAAGGGAAACGGACCTTATTAGCTCTCACTGAGGGACTAAGAGAATTAAAAGGAATTTGAATTTTAGTTGTTCCAAATTTTTTAGTAGGAAAAGATTTTATCCATCTCAGACCACCAGGAATAAATTCAGTCAGCCCAAGAATGTCATCTTCGCATGCAACTGCAAATTTAAAAGTTCTTCCTTGACCATCTATTTTTAATTCAAAATATTGATACTCGTCAATATCTAATGAAGGTTTATATATAGATGATCTACAACTAACAAAGCCTCCAGCTTTCTCTATGATATTCCCCTTTAATAGCAACCCAGAATTTGTATTTTCACAATAAGCTGAACTTGATCCACCCATAACAGTATCATTTAAGGTTTTCCATCCTTCAAACCCTTTTTTCTGAAATAAAACTTTTTTATTATTCATTTATTAGTTTAGAACTAAATAAACTTTAACTAAATTGATAATTCTTTTGAAGATTCTTCATCGCAAAATATTGATATCTGGTTACTTGATTTAATTAGTTTAGAAGGAGTCCTTTCTTGAGATTCATCTTTATCCAATAACCTCTTAAGTGCTAATTGTTTAGAAGCTCCACTAACTAAAAATATTATCTTTGAAGAAGCAGATAGAATTTTAGGAGTTAGAGAAATTCTTTTAAGCCCCTTACCCTCATTAAAAATAACTAAATCATCGGCATTATTATCTTTCTGATAAGGAAATAACGAAGCGGTATGACCATCATCTCCAAGGCCTAATAAAGTTAAATCGAAAGATGGAGGTTGACCATTACACTTTTCAATTATTTTAGAAATTAATAAATTTTTAGAGATATTGTCATCAACTTTTTTATCGCTAAAAATCTCATAAAAGAAAGCTTTAGAACCATATTTAGTTAATAACGAATTCTTTAACATCAGAGAGTTACTTAATTCGGACTTTGGATCAACACATCTCTCATCACCTAAGAAAATATCAAGTTTCTTCCAATCAATATCTCTTTCTGCTAGTAATTGATATACAGATTTAGGAGTAGAACCACCACTTACACAAAATTGAAATCTGTCTTTAATTTTTAATGTTTGAACAATTTGATTTTCTATAAAATTAGTGACATTAGATGAGAGTTCTAATTTATCTTTGTATATGTATAGCTTGTATCCTTCATAAGATTGTTCAATCATTTCATCCATTCAGTATGAAAACTTCCTTCTTTATCGACTCTTTCATAAGTATGGGAACCAAAACAATCTCTCATAGCTTGTACTAAATTTTGAGGAAGTCTGTTTGTTCTGTAACTATTTAGATAATCTAAAGTACTCGATAAACAAGGCACTGGTATTCCAGCTTTAGTTGAAGAAGAAACGACATTTGCTAAATTATCAATTCTTATAGAAATTTCGTTATTAAACCAATCATCAAATATTAAATTCTTTAAATTTGGATCTTTTTGATATGCATCTTGAATTTTTCTTAATAATTTTGATCTTATAATGCAACCACCTTTCCATATTTGTGCAATTGATGGCATATTCAACTCATAATTATAAACGGATGATGCTTCACTTAATATGTCCATCCCTTGAGCATAACTAGCGATAGTGGCAAGAACGACTGCATCAAACAAAGGTTTCATACCATTAGAAATATCTCCTAATTCAAAATCCTCAATAGCTTCGATAGGGATTGTTTTTTCGATTTCACTACGTTGATCCTTAAGGGAGCTCATAACCCTTGCATTTAAAGAAGCATAAATTGTGGGAACTGATATGCCAAGTTCCAAGGCACTAACCACAGTCCATAATCCAGTACCTTTTTGTCCAGCTTTATCCAATATTTTTTCCACAACGTCTTCACCTGTTAATTCATCTTTAGTTCTTAAACATATTTCTGTTATCTCAACCAGATAAGAAGCCAATTCATCTGTATTGTTCCAGATTCCAAACACCTCTGACATTTGTGAACCATTCATATTTTTTACTCTCTTCATAAGGTCATATGCCTCTGCAAGAATTTGTTCGATACCATATTCAATACCATTATGAACAGTTTTAACGAAGTGGCCTGAGCCACCTGGTCCAACGTAAGCAACACAAGGTCCGTCTTCAACTTTGGCAGCCATTTTAGTCAATAAACTTTCTATTGCATCGTAAGAAGCCTTAGTACCTCCAGGCATCATACTTGGCCCCTCTAAAGCTCCTTTGGCCCCCCCAGAAACACCCATTCCTATATAACCAAAGCTTTTACTTTCAAGTATCTCAACTCTTCTTTCAGTATCTTTAAACTGAGAATTACCACCATCGATTAATAAATCACCTTCTTCAAGGTATTCAGAAATATTTTCAATAACAGCATCGGTAGCAGATCCAGCCTTGACCATCATTAGTATTCTTCTAGGCCTTTCAAGTTTATTCACAAATTCCCGCAGTGTCTTAGCCCCTTCTATATTTTTTCCTAAGCCTCTGCCCTCTAAAAATTCTTCAGTTTTTGAATAGGTTCTATTAAAAACTACACTAGAAAAACCATTTCGTTCAGCATTGAGAACTAAATTCTCGCCCATTACTCCAAGACCGATTAAACCAAAATGTGCCTTGGACATAAAAAATAAAAAACGCAATAAATATATATTGCATGCAACTTATAGAAATTGCTTAAAAAATATTACTTTTGTCAGCGAAAAATGATCGAAATACTAAATTAAATTATTGTTCCATTAGCAATAGTTGCATTTTTAACTACAACAACAATTCCATTCCGTATATAAAAACCAAGTTCGGGTTTGTCTGCTTCTTCTACTCTATCTTTATTAACTATCACAACATTGTCCCCAATTCTTGTATTTTTATCGAGGATAGCTCTTTTTATTGTTGAGCCTTCACCTACCCCCAGAGCAGTACCTCCCCCTTTTCTTAATTCAATCCTTTCCTCTAGAGATTCAAAGAAATCAGCCCCCATTACCAGAGTATCTTCAATAACAGAATCACTTTCAATTCTGCTTCTTACTCCTAAAACACAATGCAAGATACTACACGATTTCAGTATAGTGCCCTCACAAACTATCGATTCAGTTATTTGAGCATCTACAAGTTTTGATGGAGGAAGATATCTTGGCCTTGTATAAATAGGAAATTTTTCATCATAAAAACTAAAGGGCGGTTTTGGTTGTTGAGTTAATGCTAAGTTCGATTCAAAAAATGCTCCAATAGTTCCAATATCTTCCCAATAATCGTCAAAAACATAGCTCTTTAAAGTATCTCCTCTGCCTAATGCCTCAGGGATAATATCTTTACCAAAATCTGTATAGTTAGGAAACTTATTTAAGAGATCAAAAAGAGTCTTTCTACTAAAAACATATATCCCCATTGAGGCAAGATATGGTTTCTCTAATGCTGATTCCTTGGATAAACCGAACTTAGAAGTATCAACAGCCATTGATTTCAAATTATCCCCAGTGGGCTTTTCGCTAAATTCTTTTATATTTCCCAATTCATCTGTTCTCATTAGTCCAAAGCCCTCAGCCTGAGAACTATCAACAGGTAATGCTGCAACAGTTAAATCAGCACTATTATCTCTATGGTGTTGAACAAATAAACTATAATCCATCCTATAAAGCTGATCACCTGAGAGTATTAGATATTCGTCAACATCCCATTCTTGAAATAACCATTGATACTTTCTTACTGCATCAGCAGTACCTTCAAACCATTTTGGACTATCAGGAGTCTGCTGAGCAGCTAAAACCTCAACAAATCCTTGACCAAAAGGCGCACTCAAATTATAAGTTCTTCCAATATGTCTGTTAAGAGATGCACTATTAAACTGAGTTAAAACGTACATTTTATTAATCCCAGAATTAATACAATTACTAATTGGGATATCAATCAAGCGGTATTTACCAGCTAAAGGGACAGCAGGCTTGGCCCTCATTTTTGTTAAGGGATAAAGTCTAGAACCTTTTCCTCCTCCGAGGATGATTGCCAACACACGCTTCATTAAATTTAATGGAGTTATACTCAACTATTAAAATTAACTGATTATGTGCAAATATAAAAATGGAAATAGCCACTTTACAAAGGTATTTAGAAAAATCTAATGAAAAACTTAATATAAAGTCGTTATTTTTAATTATTTTTGCTCATCATCAATCAACGAGAATAATTTTTCCACTATTTTTAGTGATGCTTGCCTTTCTTCTCTTGACTGGGGACTTCTCAATTTTGTTACTGGTGTGTGAAGAATCTTATTAATAATTCCTTTTGTTAAAGCCTCTACGACTTTTCTTTCTCGAGCAGAAAAATCAGGTCCCATTCTACTTAATGCTTTTTGTAACTCTTCTTTCCTTATTAACTCTAAATCAGACCTTAATTTATTTATAACCGGAACTGCTTCTAAACTTGCCCACCACTCCAAGAAAATGATTTTTTCCTCTTTCACTAAAGATTCAGCCTCTTTTGCAATTTTTTGCCTAAATTCCTGATTTCTAGAAACAACTTCCTCTAGGTCATCAACATCAAAAGAATCTATTAAAGTATGATTTTTAACATCATTAGAAATATTTCTTGGTACACCAATATCAATGAATTTAAGTTTGTTTTTTAAACTTATATTTTCAATTCTCGCTAAATCAATGAATGGTTTTTCAGAGGCAGTACTTGTGAAAACAAGAGAAGATGATGATATGTTTTCATCCAATTCATTTAAATCCTTACAAATAATATCAAGATCTGGGAAATCTTCAGAAAGATTTACTGCTCTATCAATATTTCTATTTAAAAGTGTAAGTTTATCGCATCCTTTGGATTTTAAATGAGTAATCAAAAGTCTACTCATACGTCCAGCTCCAACGATGAGCACTTTTTCTGATTTCAAACTTACTAGCCCATCAACACCGTGATCCTGTCCAATTTTTAATTGAGCGAGTTCTACGGCGGCTGAACTAATCGATACAGCTCCTGTTCCTAAATTAGTTTCAGATCTAACTTTCTTTCCAGCACTAACTGATTGACTTAATAATCTATTAAGTATTGGTCCAGTAGATTGGTTCTCCTGACCTAATCTCATCATTTTTTTGACTTGCGAAAGGATTTGTCCTTCCCCCAAGACAAGGCTATCTAATCCAGCTGATACTTTCATCAAATGTAAGACTGCTTCTTCTTGTCTAAAATCAAAAAGATGAGGATTTAAATCTTCAAAAGTGACTTTTGAATAATCTGATAAAAATTCTTTAATTGATGAGATGCCGATATTTCTATCTTTTACAAGACCATATATTTCTAACCTATTACAGGTACTTAAGATAGAAACTTCTAAAATATCAGAGTAGGTCCCAAGAGCTTTTAATGATTCTGTAATTGATTGATCTGGAATACTTAATTTCTCACGCACTTCGACAGGTGCCGTGCGATGACTTAGTCCGACGACAACAATTTGCATAAAATCAAATAAAAGTATTAAAGGCTGATGCTTTTAGCGCCATCTTTCATATGTATTGTATTTGTAAATCTACAAGTACTATCCAATGTACTTATTACAAGACTACTTGTTCTAGTGCAATCTTTTTCAAATTTGACTCCATCAAATAACAATCCATCAGTAATTCCACTACCAGCAAAAATAACATTTTCTCCTGATGCAAGTTCATTTGCCTCATAGATTTTATCAATGTCAGTGATTCCCATTTCATTTAAACGTTTTATATTTCCTTCTTTTGTATAATCTGCCCACTCAGAAGTTTGCGCAATTGCTGGATCATATACTAACTGGCCTTGAAAATGACCTCCCAAAGCTCTCATAGCTGCTGCTGATATTACGCCTTCTGGAGCCGCTCCAATACCCATTAAGCAATGAGTACCAGTTCCTGCAAATCCGCAAGCAATAGCAGCCTGAACATCTCCATCAGAAATTGGTTGAATTTTAGCTCCACATTCTCTAATCTCCTTTATTAATCCTTTATGTCTTGCTCTATCCATAACAACTACAGTAATTTCGTCTATTGATAAGTCTAAGCAATTACTTAAAATCTTTAAGTTCTCAGTAGCTGAGTTCCTTATATCTACCTTTCCTTTCGCAGCTGGAGGTGCTGCTAGTTTATTCATATAGAAATCAGGCGCATTGAATAGTCCCCCAGTGTCTGAGGCAGCTAGTACTGCCATTGATCCTCTCTGATTGTTAGCGCATAGATTAGTTCCCTCACAAGGGTCTACAGCAAAGTCAACTCCTGGACCATTGCCACTTCCAACCTCTTCACCGATATATAACATTGGTGCTTCGTCACGTTCACCTTCACCTATCACAATTTTCCCTTTCATCTCGATTTTACCCATTCGCAATCTCATTGCTTCAACAGCAGCAGCGTCAGCTTCATCTTTTTGGCCAAGACCAGTAAGTTTTGCAGATGCGATTGCGGCTTGCTCGACTACTTCGAGAATTTCTTGAATTAAAGTTTGATTCACAATTAAATTTGTAAAGATTTTCTAAGAGGATTAAAATATGTTCTCATAAAAAATGTCTTTTTTATAAGAATTATTTTGCTAATTAGCTTTTTTTAACTCTTTGCAGCTGTTACTTTATCAGGCCGTGACTTGAAATTAGGAATAAGCAACCAAATATAGTATCTTTATTAAATATTTTAAAAATTAAATGCCCGATTCTTATTCTAAAAATTCAGATAGCGTTAATCGACCAATTCAAATTATCCCTTCAGTTTTACCAGCAGACTGGGCCAATATGGGGGCATGCGTAAAGGATCTTGAAGAAGCAGGAGTTGATCGAATTCAATTCGATGTTATGGATGGAAATTTTGTCCCAAATCTTACATTTGGACCTGAAATGATTTCTGCATGTAGGAAGTATTGCAACGTTCCTTTTGAGACTCAATTAATGGTAAGCCAATATAACTGTGAAACAATGCTCGAGGAATATGTTAAAGCTACAAAAGGGCCTAATGGAGATCCAGGAGTTGTAATAGCTCATGCTGAAGCTAATGTTCATCTACACAGGGTGCTTGGAAGAATAAGGGATCTTGGTGGATCACCATCAGTAGCATTAAATCCTCATACACCATTTGAAATGATTGAAAATATTATGGATATGGTTGATCATGTTTTGGTTATGACAGTAAACCCTGGCTTTGGAGGACAAGCCTATATACCAACAATGCTAAATAAAATCAGAAAAATTAGAAAATTTATAATTGAAAAGAATCTAAACGTAGATATTGAAGTCGATGGTGGAATAAAAGCAAATTGGACAATTTCGAAATGTGCAGAAGCTGGAGCTAATTGTTTTATTGCAGGAAGTGGAATGTTTGCTTATCCAACATTAAAAGAAGGTTGTGATGAATTGAGGTCAGTCGCTTTAGATGCTCAAAATGGAAAAATATTGTCAGAACCTTAAAATTATTAATTAAAATTAAAATTAATATAGTAAGCCAAATATCCACCCATAACTATGTAAACCTACTCCCCAAAAATTAACTCCTACATAACATATTAGTACAACAAAAAAACCTGTTGTAGCAAGCAATGCAGGCCTTCTCCCTTGCCAGCCTTTACTTATCCTCATATGCAAATATGCAGCATAAAATAACCAAGAGATAAAAGCCCAAGTCTCTTTAGGATCCCAACTCCACCAAGTACCCCAAGCTTCATTAGCCCAAATAGCTCCTGTGATTAAGCCAAGAGTCAGCAAAACAAATCCTACTAATATAGATCTATAACTAAGACTATCTATTTCTTCAGAATGAGAAAAGTTCACTGGATCAACGACGTTATTAATCGAGTACGATTTAGAAATTTTGAAACCTCCTATTCCTGTAGAACTACTTCTAAGTTGAAGAGGTTGATTTTTGTTAATAAAAAGTACAGAAGCTGAGAGTAAAGAGCCAATGATAAGAGCGGCATAACTAAGCATTACTACACTTACATGCATAACTAACCAACTTGATCTTAATGCTGGGACAAGATTAGATAAAAGTTTTAAATCTTCAGGCAAAACAAAGCAAGCAAAAGCGATAGTTGTTAGCTCAACAGGAATAGCTATTGCTGGGATTATCGGATTTGGGTATTCTTTCTCAACTAATAATTGACCTAGAGATATCCCCCAAACTAAGAAATAAAGAGATTCGTATAAGTTACTTATTGGGAAATGCCCAGATAAAAGCCATCTTGAGAAAAGCTGTAAAGCTATCAAAATATTAATTAAGATCGTAATAGATCTTACATATGAAGAAGATTTTTTATTAAATAGAGCTATTAAGGAAATAGGTAAATTAATTAATAAAAAATAAAAAGTACATATTCCGAGAGTAGATACAGGATCGTAAATTAAATTTTTAATAAAACTATCAAATATCATTAGTTAAATATAAAACTGTATTAGATGAGATAACTATAAAATAGTAAAAAAATAATATATATATATGCCAATATCAAATAATTTAATTTAAATTTAATTCTAAATTTAATACTTAAAGCTTAAAATCGTCTCCTAAATAATACTTTTTCACTATTTGATTATTTGCAAGTTCATTAGATGATCCATAAGCTAAAATCTTTCCCTCACTCAAAACATATGACTTATTAGTTATTAGAAGAGTTTCTCTTACATTATGGTCAGTGATAAGAATTCCCATACCATTTTTACTAAGTTTAATAATAAGTTTTTTTAAATCACTTACAGCCAAAGGGTCTATTCCGGCAAAAGGTTCATCTAATAGTAAAAATCTTGGTCCTTTTCGACCAACAGAAAGTGCCCTAGCTATTTCGCACCTTCTTCTCTCTCCGCCTGATAGTTGATAACCATTAATATCAACAACTTTATTTAGATTAAATTCATTTATTATTTTTTCTCTTTTATTTCTTACTATTGCGCTATTGGAAAATGAATTTTGTAAAGCCAGATCAATATTTTCTTTAACGGTAAGATCTCTAAAAATGCTTGCTTCTTGAGTTAAATATCCAAGGCCAAGCTTTGCTCTAGTAGGTAAAGGCAAATTTGTTATGAACTTATCGTTCATTAAAATATCTCCTTTATCTGGTTTTAAATTGCCAACTGCAAGATTAAAAGTAGAAGTTTTACCCGCGCCATTAGGTCCAATTAACCCCACAATTTCCCCTGGGCATACAGTTATGGATACATCATCTACTATAGATTTTCCATTAATAGTTAAAGATACGTTTCTAATTTCAAAAATCATTTTTCGCTATTCGAACTAAGTAAGGTTTATCATTTTCATTTAATTCTTCTTTATATTGAAGTTTTCTTAATAATTCCTCAAGACATTTGCAAAAATTTTGTAGGTCTATTCCTAAATTAATATTAGTTCTATTTTTTATCCTCCCTAAACCTTCCCCTAATAATATAGTTGCTCCATTTATATTGCCTTTACTTAAGTGAAATTGAGAAACAGAAACTTGAAGTATTCCTTGAATGATTTGTCTTTCGTCCCCATAAAGAGTATTCCATATATCCTCAAAAGCATCATGAGCTTCATACCATTTTTGATTATTAAAAAGATTTAAAGCGTTTAAAAAATTATCATCAAAGCCTTCTAGATTTATTGCATTCATAATTTTTTATTTTTTCAGAGCTTTCTTCTTATTTAGTTTTCTCATTCTTATAGAATCAGGTGTTACCTCTAACATCTCATCGGGACCTATATATTCAAGTGCTCTTTCAAGGGTAATATCTACAGGAGATTGTAAAGTATCTAACTCTTCGGCTCCCGCTGATCTCATATTTGTCAATTGCTTAGTTTTACAGACATTCAACTCTAAATCTTGTGATCTATTATTCTCCCCAATAATCATACCTTTATATACTTTTACACCAGGTTTAATAAAATAAACACCTCTATCTTCTGCATTTTTTAAAGCATAAAACGTCGCTACACCCTCTTCGAAAGAAATAAGTACTCCATTTCTTCTGGTCTCAAAATCTCCTGCTTTAGGTTTATATTCATAAAAAGAGTGACTCATAATTCCTTCGCCTCTGGTAATTCGAACAAACTCACCACGAAAGCCTATTAGACCTCTTGAGGGTACTAAAAACTCTAATTGTGTTCTTCCGTCTGAACTTGTCTGCATATTTTTCATTTCAGCTTTTCTTGATCCAAGTTTTTCAATACAAGGACCAACTGCTACTTCTGGCACATCTAAAACCAATGTTTCTATAGGTTCGCATTGAACATCATCAATTTCTCTAAAAATAACTTGTGGTTGAGAAATTTGGAATTCAAAGCCCTCCCTCCTCATTGTTTCAATCAAAATTCCTAAATGAAGTTCGCCTCTCCCAGAAACAGAAAACTTATCAGGCGAATCGGTTTCTTCAACTCTTAGAGCTACATTTGTTAATAATTCCCTCTCTAATCTATTTTTTAATTGTCTGCTAGTTACAAATTTCCCTTCCTTTCCGGCAAAAGGAGAATCGTTTACGACGAAGGTCATATTTAATGTAGGTTCATCAACTTTAATTAAAGGGAGTGGATGAGGAGAATCAGGACAAGCAATGGTTTCTCCGATATTTACATCATCGAAACCTGATACAGCCACAATATCTCCAGCAAACGCTTCATCTATATCAATTCTTTGTAAGCCTTCAAATCCTAAAAGTTTACTTACTTTACCCTTGATAGTCTTTCCACTTTCTTTTATTAAACTTGCTTGTTGACCATTCTTTATCGTTCCATTATGTATCTTTCCAATAACAATTCTTCCTAAAAAATCAGAATAATCCAAAGTTGTAATTTGAAGCTGTAATGGCTTGTTTAGGTCTCCTACAGGTGGAGGAACATGTCTAAGAATAGCTTCAAATAGAGGCATCATATTATCACTATTTAATTCCATTTCTTCTTTTGCGAATCCAGATAAGCCACTACCAAATAAATAAGGGAAATCACATTGATCATCATCAGCTCCTAATTCAAGAAATAAATCAAGAACTTTATCTACAGCAATTTCAGGGACGACTCTAGGTCTGTCAATTTTATTTACGAAAACTATAGGCCTGAGTCCTTTTTCTAACGCTTTTTTTAAAACAAATCTAGTTTGAGGCATTGGTCCTTCATTGGCATCAACAATTAATAAACAACCATCGACCATACCCAAAACCCTCTCAACTTCTCCCCCAAAGTCAGCATGTCCAGGCGTATCAATAATATTAATTCTTGTGTTTTTATAAGTAACGGCTGTATTTTTTGAAAGAATTGTTATACCTCTTTCTCTTTCGAGATCATTAGAATCCATTACACAAGTTGGAACAACTTCATTATCTCTAAATATTCCAGATTGAGATAATAATGCATCGACAAGCGTTGTTTTCCCATGATCTACATGAGCTATTATTGCTACATTTCTTATTTCTCTAATTGAGGATGATGACATCTAAAACTAACAAACCCAAAAATGATTATATCAAGGCTAACTCAAAGAATGCTTATTCTGAGGTAATTACCTCTAAGACTTTGAAAATCATATATAAAATTTCTTAGTATGTTATTAATTAATTGAATTTGTCATTTTCCTATTTGATGCTTCAAAAACTTTAAGTGCTTCAATTGATCCTTCATATCTCCAATGCCAAGGCTCATAATCAACATTTTTATTATTTTTGTTGAAAGATAATTTAAAATGATACTTGGCAGCATTATTTTTTAACCATCTAAAGGCATCAGTATTTTCAAATTCAACCTCAAAGTCTGTTTTTGGTTTATTAAAATCACCAATATCTATAGCGAAACCAGTGCTATGTTCAGAATATCCTGGAGGGGCTGATACCCTTGCCCTTTCTGTAGCAACTTGGTTTCTGATAGATTTTAAAGAATAAAAAATTTCTTCCTGCAAATTTATTGATCTATATCCACTTAAGAAAACTAAAAATACCCCTTCATTTTTCGCATCTTGCCTCATTTTTAGTAAAGATTCTTTCATATCTATATGAACCGAAATGTTAGGTTCAATAACAACCAGTTTTTCTTTTGAAATTTCACCATAAGGAAGATGGCCCAATAAACTGTGATCATGAATATTAGCATTTTGAATATTATTATTTTCTATAAAAATTAGTTTTGAATTCCTAGTCAATCTCAATCCTATAATTGAAAAAAGTAATAATAAAAAAGGTAAGAAAGTTATTATTAATTTATTGAATTTTGGATTAGATTCTTCTAAATATTTCCTTTCAGCAGTTGGGATATCAATTGCTTTATTTAATTCCTCTTTTTGGTCCAATATAAAGAGATAAAGTTAAAAACATA
>QCUW01000018.1 GCA_003210695.1 Prochlorococcus sp. AG-679-P15
TAAATTATCGCCAACAGAAATTAAGTATAAATTGACATCAACAAAATCTGCTAATTTTGAATAAAAATTAATGTATAATTTAGATAAATTATTATCAGAAATAATATAAATTTGTTTAGGTATTTTGAGTTTATAATTTTTAAATTTTTTAATATTATTAATTATCTCAATCATGTATAAACATGATGGTTTCTCGGACATTTTCTTCTCAAGTAATTTATATAAAATTGGTTGCCAATATTCATTGGAATTTAAATTATTAAAAAGATTTGGGGAATTCAAATCATACCTATGCCAATTAGCTATCATCTCAGGTCTAAAAATAAGATACTCAATGAAATTATTTGCAATCTTTTTTGTCAAATTATAAATATCTCCATCAATCATCT
Organism: Prochlorococcus sp. AG-679-P15; assembly: GCA_003210695.1. GTDB lineage: Bacteria > Cyanobacteriota > Cyanobacteriia > PCC-6307 > Cyanobiaceae > Prochlorococcus_A. Next base: position 390 of record QCUW01000018.1, read on the forward strand.
TTTTATTATTCAAAAATTTATTAATCCAATTACATAATGGTGATGATTCTTTATAGCTATTTAATTCTTCAAATGAATCAATAATTCCCCATTTTATTGACTCAATATTCCAAATCCCCATATCAATTTCAGGGAAGAAGTTAGTCAATAAAGCTTCGGTATAATTTGATATTGTCTTAAATTCATAAAGAGCACTTATTTCATTACTTATTGTTATTTGATCCCACAACCACCTCCCCAAAAAATAATTAGGTACAGCTATATCTAATTTCTCTGTTATGAAAGGAGGACTAATTAATAGTTCTTTTGCTAAAAGCTCATTAATAACTTCAATTTTGTTAGACCTATAAATATTAAGCAATTTTTATTAGGAGGAATATTACTCAACTTTAAATGGATCTGTTATTTCTGCATTTGGAGATTCAAATTCTCCTACGGCAACGAATTCTAAGCGAAGCTTTAAAAAGGTAATAAATTTTTTATCTGTAGAAATTACGGCTGCTGGAGTATTTGGTATTTTTGCAGATAAATCTACAAATTTTGATGATTTTAAAAATGAAGGATTCTCTAAAAGCCAAAAATCTATTTCCTTATTATTCTCTCTATAGTTTCTGGTCCTTTCCTTTAAAATTTCCTCAAGAGGTTCTTCAACTGTTAAAAATTTCTTACTTGCTGCAACGAAAAAATAAGTTATCATTTTAAAAAAAATTAATTTGTTGAAATAAGGGTCTTCATTTCTCGAACTGCTTTTTCTAGACCTACTGCTAAAGCCCTTGCGATAATACTATGTCCAATATTTAACTCATTAATATTGTTAATTGATGCAATCTTATGTACATTTTGATAATTCAGACCATGTCCGGCATTTACAACTAATCCAAGATCAATAGCATAATAAGTAGACTCAATAATTTTTTGTAACTCTACATATTGTTCTTGACCTTTTAAATTAGCATATTTACCAGTATGTAACTCTATAAAATCAAAACCTATTTCTCCTGAAGAACTTATCTGCTCGTTTTCAGGATCTATAAAAGCACTTACTTCAATATTTGAGTTTTTTAAACTAGAAACATAATCCTTAAGGTATTTCTTGTTATTTTTAACGTCCAGTCCTCCTTCAGTTGTAATTTCCTCTCTTCTTTCTGGTACAAGTGTTACGTAATCAGGAAGTAACTTTTTAGCAAGTTTCAACATTTCTTCAGTAGCTGCCATTTCTAAATTGAGCTTTGTCTTTATTATCTCTTTTAAAAGAAATATATCTCTATCTTGTATATGCCTTCTATCTTCTCTTAGATGAACTGTTATTGAATCTGCACCTCCTAATTCTGCTAGGAAAGCAAACTGAACTGGATCCGGTTCAACAGTCTTCCTAGACTGACGTACATTTGCGATATGATCAATATTTACTCCTAATGTTGCCATAAATTTATTAATTTGAGTTTTAGACAATCAACTATCCGATTAATGATAGCTAATTAAAAATTACAAACGTATAATTTATTAATAATTATCTATTGAATTTGAAAAAGAAGAATATTTATATCGGATATGGGATTAATCCTACTTTGGGAAATATTGCAATGTTTTTAACACAAGATATAGTTATGAATTTCTTTTTTAGAAAAAAGAAAATTATTAATAATAATTTCTCAATCCCAAAAAATAGCTCTGTTATTATAGCCCCGACCCATAGATCGAGATGGGATGGTTTAATTCTTACCATGGCAATGGGAAGGAGGGTAACAAAAAAGGATTGCAGGTTTATGGTTACGAATGCAGAAATGAAAGGAATTCAAGGTTGGTTTTTAAAAAGACTTGGTTGTTTTCCAATAAAACAAAATTCCCCTTCTCTTTCTTCATTACGATATGCAGTAGAATTAATCATTAAAAAAAGACAACTCGTTATATTCCCTGAAGGAAAAATTAATAAATATGGAAAAAATTTATCTCTTAAAGGTGGGCTATTTAGATTAGCCGTTTTAGCATCAAAAAAAACAACAAGTATAACTATAATTCCTGTAGGTATAGCTTACAGTGAAGTAACTCCCAAGTTTAGAAGTATGGTTTCTCTTTGTTTTGGGGAGCCTTTAATTATTAATAAAAAAATTGATTTATCTATTAATGAATTTAATGAAACATTGCATAAAAAAATGACAAAAGCTGAAAACGAAGCATTAAATTGGGTCGGTCGATGAATCTATCATCAGTTATTATAAACTTTAATAAATAAAAAGAATATGAAATTCTTAAAATTATTTCCAATTATTTTTATATTTTTAGGAATATTTCCTTCTTCAAGTTTCTTATATGCGGAGGTTCAAGATCCAAATACTTATAAAGTTCTCTCAACTAATAGTAAAAAGCTTACAATAAATAATGTTTTAGCTTATATAAAAGAGGGTGATGCGTTTATAGAAAATGGTAAATTTGATGATGCTAAAAGCTCGTATGATAAAGCGAGGGATTTATCCAAGCAACTTGCGAGTTTTTATAGAGACTTAAATGGTGCCTTTAAGGGCATAGATGCTCGAATTCCTGAAGAGATGGGGGATAAGGGTAGAGCATCGATAAAGATCTGGGCAGAGTCCAATGCAAGATTAGCAGCATTATATATTAGGAGGAATCAGCCGGAAGTTGCTGTTCCTTTACTTGTAGAGATCATCAGATTAATGTCTCCTACAAGTGCCGAAGGTAAGAAGGCTTACGAAGATTTACTCCAACTTGGATTTGTTGAAACACCTTATAAAGGATTATAAATATTAATAATGACTACTAAATACCAAGTTATTAACTTAATAAAACAAAAAATTGCTGATTCTGAAGTTTTTGTTGAAAATCTAAAAGGAGATGATCATTTGCAAGTAAGAGTGATTTCCTCTGAATTTAATGGATTATCATTAGTTAAACAGCATCAGTTAGTCTATTCTGCTCTTAAAGCAGAATTAGCTTCAGAAGCTATTCATGCTCTAGCACTAAAGACGGAAACACCCACTTAATTTATGGAAAACCTCACTAAAAATAAAATTCAAAATCTTATCGATTCTAATCCTGTCATGGTATTCATGAAAGGAACTAAATTGATGCCTCAATGTGGGTTTTCAAATAATGTAGTCCAGATTCTTAATTCACTGGGAGTAGAATTTAATACTTTTGATGTCTTAAGTGATTTTGAAATAAGAGAAGGTATTAAAGAATATTCAGAATGGCCAACAATCCCCCAAGTTTATCTAAAGGGAGAATTCTTAGGGGGGTCAGATATTCTTATCGAGATGTACAATTCAGGAACTTTAAAAGAAAAGATTGAGATTGAATTAGCGTCTTAAAATATTTACTAAGTATAAATACTGAATTTAGTTAATAAAAATTAATATTTTAAATCTTTTTTTATTCGAAAAAACCTTTATTTTGATCGCCATCTGGACGGATAAAACTTGTTGGATCAAGTATCCATCTTTCTATTAATCTTTCTAACTTCTCTTGATCCTTTTGCTCTAAACTATTGCAATTCCTTAAGGCTTGAAGATAACCATCACTAAATAATTTCAAGTCTGAGGGGGTATGAAATCTAGTTACTAGGTCTTGGCAACTATCGCAAATTGACTGAAAATGACGAATTGCTACTGGATCTTCAAATGATGTCATAATTAGATAGATTCTGATTTTTATTTAGCTTTTGTTATACCTTATTAAGGATGAACAAAAATTGCCTGGCCTAACAGTAATTAAGAATGCAAACAACTGAGCAAATCTTATCTTCAGCTCCTGGCAACTCCCAATTGCCTTCGACCTCTCAAACTCCTTCGAGAGTTCTTGTTGTTGAACCTCACCCCACACTAAGAACCGTCTTAGTGCAGAGACTCCGTCAAGATGGCCATTTAGCAGCCGCAGTCGGATCAGCTATCGAAGCTGTTGACTTGTGTAGAGAACAGTCTCCTGACTTATTGGTCAGTGCTGAAATATTAGAACAAAATTCTGCGATGAGATTAGCTCAACAATTGGGTTGCTCAGTTATTGTTCTTACTGCGAGATCAGGAGTAGAAGCATTAGTAAGTTTATTAGATGAGGGTGCTGATGATGTTCTGAGGAAACCTTTTGGATTAGAAGAATTAGCCGCGAGATGTAGAACACTGCTAAAAAGAGGTCGGATAGGCTTACAAGAGAAAGTAGCAGTTGGGCCATTAGAAGTTCATCTACTTTTAAGACAAGTTACCCTGAGCGAAAAACCTGTAGAATTAAGCCCCAGAGAGTTTGCATTACTTTGTGCACTACTTATGCCTCCTGGCATGGTTAGAAGCCGCCAAGAGCTTTTAAGGTTAGCATGGCCGCCTTTTAGCGGGGGACCAAGATCTGTTGATACTCAAGTTTTGACGTTGCGTAGAAAATTAGAGCAGGCGGGATTAGGAGAAGGAGGAGGTATTACTACAGTGAGACAACAAGGATATAGATTTAGTATTGATAACATTTAAATTACAAAAGCTATTATTTCTCCAATAATCATCAAAATAGATAAGGCAGTTAATAATTTATATGTCCAAAGAGGTGAAATATAAGTTATTTCCATAATATTCTGTTTTGTCTTATTTTTAATTATAGATACAAACCTTTCGAAGTTTTCAACTCTTTGTGGAACAAGAAAACTCTCATTTTTATTAGTGATGAAATAATAAACCTTACTACCTTGGCTAGTAGGTAAAGATTTGATCAATTTAATATCTTTCCAAAAAATTTCCCAATTTTTTTTTCCAAAGATTTTTGAAATAAAGCTTGTTTCATAAGAAACTTTGTTATCACAGGTATTTACACAATCATTTGTGATATTGATAATCAAAAACAGCCCAAAGACAAAAGTTATTATTGAGAGTATTTTTAATTTTTCACTTGAAATAAATGGAATAGGAATTGTAAGTGCCAAATATAATGAGATTAAAGAACTTTTAACAAAAAAAAGAGTCTTAAATTTTTCATTCATCTGATTGAAGTTTTTAGTCTGGCAGATTAAAACTATTAATATTTAGTTTTGATCCTATTTTATGAGCACAAGCATAGCCACTAAATGCTACGGCATTAAGACCTTGTCCTGGAAAACATGAATCTCCAACACAATATAGGTTTTTAATATTTGTAGTATTAAATGGCATGGGTAGTAGTCCAAATAACTTTTTATTGGGAATAGGTCCATAACTACCTTCAAATCTCCCTAGGAATTTCCTATGAGTTCTTGGAGTACCTATTTCTTTGTGATCAATATTTTGATCTAAATTAGGAATTATTTTAGAAATTTTTTCAATTAGAAATTTATAATAAACCTGTTTCTTTTTGAGATATTCTTCTCTTGAAAGGTTCTCCCATTCATTAATTGATGAAGGAGTAAAGGCATGGATAATGTGTTTACCTTCTGGGGCCAAAGATGGATCTAGTAAGGTAGGAATAGAAATAAAAATAACCCCTTTTTCATTTTCTATTTCATTCCAATTCTCAACAATAATATGGTGACAATTAAAATCTTTTTTTATTAAATCTTTATTAACCCCAAGGTGAATTGAAACAAAAGATGGAGAAGGCTTATAAGTTTCTGACCACTTATGTTCGCTTTTTGGCACTAGATCACTTTTAACTAATCCTTTTTTTTGTTTGTTAAGTCCAAAAGTATCCCATCTTGTGGAGTTGGATACAACAATATTTGAATAAATTTCTTCTCCGTTTGATAATTTTACTCCAATTGCTTTTTCATCTTTCAAAAGTATTTCGGTAACATTTGATTTATAACGAATCTTGCTTCCTAATCTTTCAATTCCAGAAACTAACTTCTCTGCAATCTTACCTACTCCCCCTTTTGGGTAATTTATACCCCCGGCATGTCTATCTGTAAAAACCATTCCTGCATTGATCATTGGAGTTTTAAGAGCTGGCATTACTGACCAACAAAAACATTCAATATCAATAAATTTTAAAAGTTCGGGGTCTTTAATATACTTTCTTGCAACATCACCTGCATTTATTGGTAGCCATCTTGCTAAACCCAAACAGGATAGTGGGGCCTTTAAGAAAACTTTAAAAAGATAACTTGGGTCTTCAATTGATAAAAGCGGCATTGAATCTAAACATTTAAAAACATTTGAACAAGTTCCATAAAATTTTTTAATGCCCTCCCTCTCATTTGGAAAACGTTCAGATAATTTACTAATAAACTTTTTATAACTTTTGTCTACAGAGATACTGAAGTCCCCTGGGAGATGATATTCCAGTTGGACAGGATCAGGAATTGTTTCACATTTTTCTTTTACATCTCTGAGAGCGCGAGTTAGCAAATTGGTGTATCCATTCTCTCCAAAACCAAAAATCATAGATGCCCCTACATCAAAGGTATAACCATTTCTCTTAAATGATCCTCCACTCCCTCCAGGAATAATATACTTCTCAAGCACTAGTACTTGAGCACCTTTTGCCGCCAATTGTGAAGCTGTTACTAATCCTCCTATTCCTGAGCCAATAATAATTGCATCAATATTTTCTTTATAAGTTTTCATTTTTAATTTTTTTAATAATTTATTTTACTTAATATCAACAAGTAAGTGATCTTTTTCAAAAGATGAATCAATTACTTTTTTAAATTCTTTTAATACTTGTAGAGACCTGTCTTGATATGCTTTGTATCTTAATTTTTTATCTTTTATTCTATTAGTTAATTCTGGGACCAAACCAAAGGAAGCAGGCATTGGTTGAAATTTATTTTTTTTCTGCTGTGACATTATTTCATTTTTATTACTGATGAAGTTCATTAGAGATCCAATCATTGATTCGTTAGGGAAAGTTACTAGACTTTTATTTTTGGCTAATAATGAGGCATTTAATCCTGCCAACAAGCCTCCCGCAGTGGCTGCAGCATAGCCTTCTGTACCTGTTATTTGACCTGCTGCAAAAAGATTTTCTCTTTTCAAAAATTGAAGTGTTGGCAAAAGTAATTTAGGAGATTCTAAAAATGTATTTCTATGCATTACTCCAAAACGCACAAATTCGGCTTTTTCTAAGCCAGGAATCATTCTAAATATTCTTTTTTGCTCTGACCATTTAAGGTTGGTTTGAAAACCAACCATGTTAAGTAATTTCCCTTCAAGATCTTCTTTTCTTAATTGAACAATTGCATGAGGCCTTTTTTTTAACCTATTCTCCTTATCAAATAAATCTCCCCATTTCTGATTCCATAAACCGATAGATTTCAGAGGTCCATATCTCATTGTATCAATTCCTCTTCTTGCCAACTCTTCGATTGGTAAACAACCCTCAAAGAAATTTGCTGATTCCTTTTCAAAATCTTTTAAAGAAGCTTGACCACCTTCAATCAACTCATTTCTGAAATTTATGTAGGAACTTTTATGCATAGGACAATTCAAATATGCCGGATCTCCTTTATCGTATCTACTTGCTTTAAAGACTATTTCGTGATTAACAGTATCACCATAAATAATTGGACTAGCTGCATCAAAGAAGTGGCAAGAATTAATGCCAGTAAATTTTTTTATTCTGGTAGCTAATTCATCAGATGTCAAAGGGCCAGTTGCAAGTACGGTAATAGTTTCTTGATCTGGAAGATTTATTTGTTCAATTCTTTTTATCTCAATAAGAGGATGAGTTGATAATGTTTGAGTTAAGGATTTGCTAAATTTTGATCTATCTACTGCTAAGGCTCCCCCTGCAGGAACAGAGAAGTGGTCAGCAGTTTTTATTACCAAAGAGTTAAAGGTTCTTAATTCTTCCTGCAACAGACCTGCTGCCCTATCAGGGCTTAATGCCCCAAAACTATTACTACATACCAATTCTCCAAATTCATTTGTATGATGTGCTGGAGTTCTCTGGAGAGGCCTCATTTCAATTAACTTTACAGCAACTCCAGAATTAGCAATTTGCCAGGCAGCCTCACATCCAGCCAGACCTGCGCCGATTACTATTACTTCTTTATATATCAAATCAATTTAATCCTTTCCCAAAAAATCTCTATTAAATTGCTCTCTTGCAGGTTTTTGTATATTAAAGACAACCCAAGCCAATGCTGCAATAATTGGTGCGAAAACTACAATTGCTCTTAACATTTTAAAGATTCAGTTATTTCTATAATATCTTACCTTTTAACTGCAAATAAAGAGAGAATTTTTAATTATTCATCTCATAAGTTAAGATTTGTATTTCAATTGTTTAACTTAGGATATTAAGTTGTTTTTTTTACCTTAAGAAGGGATAATTTCATATGTACTTGATTTTACACACGGGTCGCTAGCTCAGTGGTAGAGCATCCGGCTTTTAACCGGCTGGTCCTGAGTTCGAATCTCAGGCGACCCACATCTTGAAAATTGAGTCTATTAATGAAAAAAAGAGCATAAAAGATTTAATTTTTAAAATTTAAAAGAATACATTCTTTTCTTTAAGGAACTATTAGTAATTGATTGGTAATTTCAAAATAATGAAGACATCCTAAATACCAGGGACCTAATATATTTGTATTATTTAGAAATTTAATGCTCATAACAGAAAGCTTTAATATCTGATTTAATTTCAAATCCAGCACTTAAAAGCAAAGAGTTCCTTTCATAACAACCCGAAAAGACTTTGGTCGAAAGAATAACCATAGATAGAACATATATGTATCGTTTTTGTTAAATTTCTTGTAGAAACATTAAATTAAATTGGCTTTTAAATTATTTACATAATCATGCTTTACAAAGCTTCATATATGCTGTTACAATAATTAATGAATTATTTAATCATCATGACCCCTGAAGCAGAACGTTTTAATGGTTGGGCAGCAATGTTAGGTTTCGTTGCAGCAGTTGGAGCATATGTTACCACTGGTCAAATCATTCCAGGATGGTTCTAAACTCTAACCACAAAAAACAGGGAAGAAGTAGTTTCAAAACAACCATAGTTTAAGCTTATTTCCACAATTAATAAATATTCATTTTTTACGAGAATATAATTAAATCTCTAAACAGACATAAGGTCATAAAGCAACAACATCATCAATAGTACGAGCAAATTATTTAATTAAATACCAAGCAAACTTTTTAATAAGATAATTTTATAGTCTATGTGAAATTAAATTATATTTAACTAAAAATGAAAAGTTCCACGAATAATATGTACTTTGATTATTTTCCAAGTTCTTTTTTCAATCTCAGATCCATATTATCTAAACATGAAGAGCAAAGTAAATGTCCCTTTTTGCTCCAGAAAGATTTCTTTGATCTTTCTATATCTTTTCTGCAAATCAGACATTTAAATAAGGGAGACATAAGCTTTGAAACAAAATATAATTAATTTCAATTTAAAATCCAAATACAATAACCTTAATAAATTAATCGAAATAAAACAAAAGGAACCTCTATTAGAAACAAAAAAATTTTTTATATTTTTATTTTAATTTAATAATATTTTCCTAATATATTATTTCTAGTTAAATTTATTCTAGTTTTATTTTAGCTAATTTAACAAGAAAAAGACCTACCGAAAGGTAGGTCTTTTAATGTGTGTAAGATTTTCTAAATTAAGTTAATAAACTTAGAAGCTGAATGATGTCTTAACCATTACTCCAGTTAAATCATCACTACCAGTTACTGTCTCCTTAGTATAAATCAATGGAGTTACAGTCATTCCATCATTTATTGCATAAGAGTAGAAAAGCTCATACATAACTAGCTCTGGAGCAGAATCATGAGGTCTGACAGATGCTGACTTAGTACCAGGGCCGTTTGGTCCATCAGTAGATGCACCAATAGTTCCTACAGCAACACCTAAAGTTCCTGGGCCTGCTTCATCCCACTGAACACCAGCAAACCATTGTCTTGTGTCAGTTACATTTTGAGCTGTACCTTTTTCATAACCAAGACTTATTGATGGAATAGCACCAGAGTCAGATGGAGTCCAGTAACCATTGAAGCCATAATAATTTCTGCCTTCGTTATCAGAAGCTTCTACGTTAGCTCCAGTAAAAGAAACACCGTATGAACCTGAAAATAGATCACCTGTATAAGCTATCTGAGCAGCAACTGAATCATTACTTTCTTTAGTCATTAGACCAGAAGATGAACTACCAGCTCCTGTGTAACCAACCGCAACTGCTATTCCATTATCGAATGCATAGCTTGCGCCTAATGCAGTTCCACTTCCGCTACCGATAGCTGAACTACCGTTACCACAATCATCTAAGTTGTTACCTGGTCCACCATAAACACAAGCTGTGCTGAATAGTGTGCTTCCGTCCATGTTGTCACCAACAAAAACTGTTGCGCCCATAACTGGGAAAGTGTAAGAAACACCATCAACAGTTAAAGCTTCAGAAGTTGTGCTGTTTAGATCTAATTCAGTAACTTGACCACCAGAATTACCACCATCAAGAGAAACGTCTAAAGAATCTTCACCAGTGAAACTTGTATTAAGATCAATTTGGAAACCGTAGTAGGCTCCTAATGAGTCGCCAGCGTCTGTGCCATCTTCATAGCCAGTTGCAAAATCAACTGAGAATGATGCTGTTGTTGTTTCTGAGAAACCACCATCATATTCATCAACCAGTCCTTCTCCACCAGCAAGCAAAGTACTTGTACTTTCAGATGAAGGATTAGCAAATGTAGTTGAATTCATTTCAAACTCTCGAGAGTAGTTTGAAACATCATTAAAATTAACTTCAGATGCATTAGCAGCTACAGGGGCTAATAAACCTAAAGCAGCTGGTGCAACCAGCAAACTCTTAAAAAGCTTCATTAAATTCCTCACACAGGATAACTTTCGTTTACATTAGCAAAAAATCCTTAATTTGTTAAGGGCTTGTGGCACAACTTATATAGTCACAAAATATTTAACTAAAAAAAAGACCTACCTTTCGGTAGGTCTTTTAATGTGTGTAAGATTTTCTAAATTAAGTTAATAAACTTAGAAGCTGAATGATGTCTTAACCATTACTCCAGTTAAATCATCACTACCAGTTACTGTCTCCTTAGTATAAATCAATGGAGTTACAGTCATTCCATCATTTATTGCATAAGAGTAGAAAAGCTCATACATAACTAGCTCTGGAGCAGAATCATGAGGTCTGACAGATGCTGACTTAGTACCAGGGCCGTTTGGTCCATCAGTAGATGCACCAATAGTTCCTACAGCAACACCTAAAGTTCCTGGGCCTGCTTCATCCCACTGAACACCAGCAAACCATTGTCTTGTGTCAGTTACATTTTGAGCTGTACCTTTTTCATAACCAAGACTTATTGATGGAATAGCACCAGAGTCAGATGGAGTCCAGTAACCATTGAAGCCATAATAATTTCTGCCTTCGTTATCAGAAGCTTCTACGTTAGCTCCAGTAAAAGAAACACCGTATGAACCTGAAAATAGATCACCTGTATAAGCTATCTGAGCAGCAACTGAATCATTACTTTCTTTAGTCATTAGACCAGAAGATGAACTACCAGCTCCTGTGTAACCAACCGCAACTGCTATTCCATTATCGAATGCATAGCTTGCGCCTAATGCAGTTCCACTTCCGCTACCGATAGCTGAACTACCGTTACCACAATCATCTAAGTTGTTACCTGGTCCACCATAAACACAAGCTGTGCTGAATAGTGTGCTTCCGTCCATGTTGTCACCAACAAAAACTGTTGCGCCCATAACTGGGAAAGTGTAAGAAACACCATCAACAGTTAAAGCTTCAGAAGTTGTGCTGTTTAGATCTAATTCAGTAACTTGACCACCAGAATTACCACCATCAAGAGAAACGTCTAAAGAATCTTCACCAGTGAAACTTGTATTAAGATCAATTTGGAAACCGTAGTAGGCTCCTAATGAGTCGCCAGCGTCTGTGCCATCTTCATAGCCAGTTGCAAAATCAACTGAGAATGATGCTGTTGTTGTTTCTGAGAAAGAACCAGCTTCAAAATTGTTAAATCTAGCTTCTAGTCCGTCTACACGACTGTTTGTTACTGCTAATTCTTTAGCAGCGTCAAAATCAGTGATGCTTTCTACTTCTGAGGTAGAAGTGTAGTCAGATACATCAGTTAGATTAAATTCATTTGCTGTAACTGCCATAGGAGCTAGTAAACCTAACGCCGCAGGGGCTACAAGCAGCTTTTTAAAAAGCTTCATAAATTTCCTCACACGAAATTTAAAGTACGCTTCATTTTAGGTTAAAAAAAGGTTAACTGCAAGTAATAACGTATACATTATGAAAAATATTGTGACAGTTAATTAATCTATACATTTTTTATAATTAGAAATTCCTATGTATTTTTAAAAAGATTTTTGAATTAATTATAGTTTTTTTGAAATTTTATAAGAAACCTCTTTGGTTTTGTATTTTTTTTTCTGATGGTTTCCAACTGAGTTTACATACCAACCGGAAGCTAATCTAGTATCAATTTCCTCATAGCTTTCAGGGCACTTGAGTTTTTTTAAAGATTTTTTTTTATAATCCATTAATTTAAAAGATCACACAAAAAAATATAGCATTTGAATAAGATTATGTCCTAAAAACAGGAATAACTAATCAAGAAATATTTTTTGCTTCAAAATTAATTACATGAAATTACTAAAAATTAATATGAATTCTTTAGAAAAAAGAAAATAATTAATGAAATTACCTCATCTTTGAAAATAATAAGTTAGCTTTGCTTGATAAAAATTTTAAAAAACCTGAGGAGCACAAGGTCAAATGACTCACATTAATCTCATTTTGAATTCTCTACCAAGAGATTTGGCTGAATTTTCTTTTTTCTTGATAATAGGATTTACGGCAGGGTCGATAGGTCTAATTTAAATTTATCCCACTTTATTTATCTAAATTCTTTGGAAATTTTTTCAGTTAATTAAACCTTTAGAAAATCACTAAAGGATAAAAAGTTGAATTTTTAAAGAACGAACAAAAAATGTATTTAAGATATATTTTCATATAAGTATTTTATGAAATTTATAATCAGAAATTATTTTTTATCAAATAATTAAGGGGGATTATTTTTTAAAGAAAACATATTTTTTATGAAATATTTAGCAACTTAAACTTTTATAGATGTTAACCATAGACTAATATCTTAATAACGGGGCGTGGCGCAGCTTGGTAGCGCGGGTGCTTTGGGAGCACTAGGTCGCAGGTTCGAATCCTGTCGCCCCGACCATTTAAAAACCAAGTCATACTAGCGAGTCTCCCAACTCGCTTTTTTATTTCTCATTTGTCTTAAAAACTTAAATAGCGATTAAATAGCGATTATTTGTATAGCATTGTATAACTTTGTCCAGTTAATCGCTAACCATCACTAGGTTCATTAAACCTCTAAATAAATAAAATAATCAATAAAGTACCAATACTGAAAATTAAACTCCAACCCTGAGAATTAATTTTCAATTTAAAAATTATTTATATGTAATGAGTAAAAAACCTAAATAGGTTAAAAACCATTTATTCACACGACCTTTTACTTGATGATGACTGAATTAAATTACCCATCCAATTTTTAATATCTGATAATACTTCCAAATCTAATTTGTAGTAAACCCATCTACCTTCTTGTCTATCAGAGATAAGACCTGAATCCTTAAGGATTTTTATATGATAGGAAATTTTAGATTGAGATAATCCAGTCACTTTAACTATGTCGCAAACACATATCTCTCCACCCATCATTAATTCAAGAATATTTATTCTAATCGGATCTGAGAGGGACTCCATTATCCCAATAAATTGATCACTATCAATCTTTTTAAGTTGTTCTAACAAAATCAAAAGATCATTAACTTTTTAAATACTAACCTAAAAAATTTAATTACACATATCAAGAATTATTGATATATCAATTATTTTTGATATATATTATATTAGGTTTTGATATTTCTATGAAAATTGGAATTAACGGATTTGGAAGAATTGGTAGGTTAGTTTTAAGAATTTTATGGGAAAGAAAAGATATTGAAATAACTCATATAAATGAAATTAATGGGGATTCTTTAACTGCATCTCATTTACTAGAGTTTGATTCTGTTCATGGTAAATGGAATAAAAAAATAGCTTCGAATGACAACGAAATATTAATTGAAGAAAAAAAAATTTCCTTTACATCAATAAAGAACTATCTTGATGTTCCATGGAATAAATCTTCGGTTGATCTTGTTTTGGAATGTACAGGTAAAAACAAAGCTCCTAAAGAATTAAATCCATACTTTGATTCTCTTGGAATAAAAAAAGTAATAGTTGCTTGTCCTGTGAAAGGAATTGTGGGAGGGGAACAAGCACTTAATATTGTTTATGGAATTAATCAAGCCCTTTATAAACCTGAAAAACATAAATTAATTACAGCAGCATCCTGTACTACAAATTGCTTGGCTCCCATCGTAAAAGTTGTTAATGAAAATTTCTCAATTAAACATGGGGTTATAACAACTATTCATGACGTTACAAATACACAATCTCCAGTAGATTTTTACAAAAGTGACTTAAGAAGAGCAAGAGGATGCATGCAAAGCTTAATACCTACTACCACTGGATCAGCTAATGCGATTGCTGAAATTTTCCCTGAATTAGAAGGAAAACTAAATGGTCATGCAGTAAGGGTTCCACTTCTAAACGCCTCATTAACCGACATAGTTTTTGAATTAAATAAGGAAGTAACTGAAGAGCAAGTAAATAATGAATTTAAAAAAGCATCTGAAACATACTTAAAAGGTATTCTTGGATACGAGGAGAGACCCTTAGTATCCGCTGATTACTTAAATGACTGTAGAAGTTCAATAATTGATGGACTTTCAACGATGGTTGTAAATTCTAATTTATTAAAGATTTATGCCTGGTATGACAATGAGTGGGGTTATAGTTGCAGGCTTGCAGATCTTACTTCTTATGTAATTGAGAAAGAAAATAAATTTTAGTTTTTATGAAGTTATCTAGCCTTCAACAATATAGTGTCGTTACCGCAAACTATTGGGCATTTACTCTTACTGACGGTGCATTGAGAATACTAGTTGTTGGTCATTTTCATGAACTTGGTTATTCAACTCTGCAAATTGCTTTACTTTTTCTTTTCTATGAATTTTTTGGAATAATTACAAATCTTTTTGGAGGATGGATAGGAGCAAGATATGGGTTGAGACTTACTTTATGGATAGGAACGATTCTGCAAATTCTTGCTCTCTTCATGCTGATTCCAGTCAAAGAGAATTGGTCAATAATCTTTAGCGTCTCATACGTTATGTTAGCCCAAGCACTTAGTGGGGTAGCAAAAGATTTAAATAAAATGAGTGCAAAAAGTGCAGTTAAATCAATAGTTCCAGATTCAGAAGAGAATAATCAAAATATTCAAAAACAATTATTTAAGTGGGTTTCAATTTTAACAGGATCTAAAAATGCACTTAAGGGTGTTGGTTTCTTCCTAGGGGGTCTCTTATACAAGCTATTGGGCTTTAATAATGCAGTTGGAATAATGGGTTTAGGTCTATGCTTCGCATTCTTTTTAACTTTATGTCTTCCTAAAGATTCAGGGAAAATGAAAAGAAAGCCAATTTTTAAAGACCTTTATTCAAAGTCTAAAGGTATTAATATTCTTTCAAGTGCAAGGTTTTTCTTATTTGGAGCAAGAGATGTCTGGTTTGTAGTAGCTCTTCCAGTATTTTTAGACATTTCTTTTGGATGGGATTATTTAAAAATAGGGCTGTTCTTGGGTGGATGGATAATAATCTATGGTTTCTTTCAAGTATTAGCTCCATTACTTAGAAAAGTATGGGGGAAAAATAATAGCCCAACAAAAACTACCGTTCAATTTTGGGGACTTATCTTGACGGTTATTCCTTTATTTATTGCAGGAGCATTAAACGGTGACAAATCATTAGGTCCTGTAATTGTTATTGGATTAATAATATTCGGCTTTGTTTTTGCAATGAATTCATCTACTCATTCCTACTTGATTTTGGCTTATTCAGATAATGAGAAAGTAAGTTTAAATGTTGGTTATTACTATATGGCTAATGCAGCGGGAAGATTATTTGGAACCCTGCTATCGGGCTTATTATTTATGCTCGGTAAAAATGCCACTATTGGTATGCAGTATTGTTTATATACTTCATCTATTTTGATTTTTATTGCTTGGCTTACTAGTTCTAAATTACCTTCCTATTCTTCCAACAGCTTCAATTGATTTTTTTAAAATTTCACCTTTCAAGGGAACGAAACCCAAGGCAGGAGCTTTATCTTGGTATTCATCGCTGAGCAATTTATAGAATGTATCTTGAATTGCCTTAGTATTCCTTCCATTACCTGTTTCATAAGCAAGTATCCAAGTTAAGGTTGCTATTGGATAAGCTCCTTTAGCAGTAGGGTTTGGATTTTTACCAGCCAAGTTCTTATCAAGAGTTATTCCATTTAAAGCTATCGCGCCTGATTCAGTATTAGGGGTAACGAATTCACCAGATAGGTTTTGAAGTGCAGCAGCCTTAACATTACCTTTAATGTATGACTGGTTTACATAACCAATTGCGCCAGGAGTGTTTTGAATAACACCTGCAACACCAGAATTGCCTTTTGCTCCAACTCCCGAAGGCCATTTAACAGATTTACCAGTACCTAGATTCCAGGTTTTAGAGAAAGCCTCCATAGAATTTGTAAAAGCTTTAGTCGTGCCTGAACCGTCGGAACGATGGGCCCAAGTTAATTTACCTGACTTACATCCTAATTCCTTCCAGTTTTTTATCATTCCCATTGCTACTTGAACAGCTTGTTCTTGTGTTAGTTTCAGGTCGCAATCATAGTTATATCCAAACGCAATTGTTCCACCTACCATCGGTATTTGAACAAGTCCTCTAGTAACTTTTTTTATATCAGCTTCTTTCATTGGATCGTCAGAGGCTCCAAAATTAACAGTTTCATCTATGAAAGCTTTTCTTCCAGATCCAGAACCTACTGCTTGGTAATTAACTCTAGGGCCTCCAGATTTAGCTAAGTCAAAAAACCACCTAGTATAAATCTTCGAAGGAAATGATGCACCAGCTCCACTCAATCTCTTTGATGCCATCGCAGATGGAGAAAGTATCAATGAAATTGCAGAAGATAAAATGAGAGTTTTTTTGAAAATACTCATCAGCCACTTAGATTGAAGACAATTTATTTATAGCATCAAACAAAAAGCGAAATACAAAGATTAAGAAATACATCAAAATATTTTGATATAATCAATAATTATTGATATATACGACCTGTTCGCTCTTTTTAAACGCTTATTACTTGCATAAAAAAGAGGGGTTTATCCCTCTATGCTGGATCGACTGTCAATCAATGATATTTTACAGCCCCTAAAGCACTAGGTCTTTAGTTAGCGATTATTTAGCGATTAATTGTATATCTAAGGATAATTTTGTATAACTTTGGCCTATTTTTAAGACTCGTAATTTTGTAGATATAGCAACTAACAAGCTATAGCCTGACTTGTTTATTTAACCCACTGTCTCAAATTGGAGGGCGGGTGCTTTGGGAGCACTAGGTCGCAGGTTCGAATCCTGTCGCCCCGACTCTTAAAAACCAAGTCATACTAGCGAGTCTCCCAACTCGCTTTTTTATTGGATGTTGTCTCATATTGCGAAAGGGTAGCTCTAGGGGTAGCTTAGCTTACGTACTTTCTACGTACTTGTGCCTTAAAAGTAGCTATTGAATATGGAGGTTTTCTTCCAACCCTCCTGTAGTAACTTCTTATATTCTTCTCTTGCAGCTTCAACAGTTTCTACCCTGGACCCTTTCATAACAGGTTTACTACTCCTTTTATATACACATCCATAACTAACCATCATTGCATCAATACTAGGACTAGGCTTCGATACATCCTCAAATGGTTCAAATACTTTTATCCTCGATCTGTCCTTATTGATAAGAGTAAATTTCTCCAAAAGTCGTTAAATTTTTCTCTATATATATAGTATTAATTTATTCTTCTGATTCAGCATAAATATCATAAGCAGTACCACCCTCTAACCTCTCCAAAGCAGCTTTAATAGTCCTCAATTCCTCTCTATTTTCTCTATCGGCAATGTTATTACTCATAATCTTGAAACTCTCCGCTATGGCTTGGATTGCTGCATAGGGTCTAGTAGTTCTATCCAACCCTAACTCCACTAATCTAACTGCCAAAGCAGGTGCATTATCTGCAATATAGCTAGTAGCATCCTCAATATTATGTTGGATACATTCCTGTAAATAACCTGCTGCATCAGGATGTTTTCTCCATTTCCTTAAATTAACTGGTGTAATTTTTCCAACTTCTGCTGCCTCATTCCAATTCGAACCACTAGCCCTAGCAGCTAGTGCCTTTTGAATATTTGGAGGTAAGGTTTGCTCCTCTCTTGGTAATCTTCCAGGTTTAGCCATCAGTTAATTTTTCAATTTCGTGCAGTAGTTGTCGTTGTTTATTTTTTAGTGGTGCTATCTCATCCCTAAACCAACTCATTTCCGCCCTAAGTTTATTTTCAACATTTTCTAGCTGCTCCTTGAGGTCATTGATAGAACCAGGTTTATACTTCTGTTGTTTTACTTTCTTAGTCATAGCAATAGGTTACGAAGAAATCCCCCACTCTGCTCTAGCCCTTGCGATACTCTCAGGACTAAGTGGAGGAAGTGAACCAAAGCCAGGCTTTTTATTCCTAATCGCCTCCTCTCGTTTATTGTTTCGCTCGGTCATTTCTTGGAGATTCTTTTGCTCCATCAACTCTCTAGCTCTATCCATTTCATCAGCTATGTTTTTGGCAACACCTGTAAAACCTTTCTGCCAATATTCCTCTAAATCTGAAGTCCACATAATACCTTTTTCATATCTTGATCTAACATCAGCTTTTAAACTTGATGCCTTTGGAGCAGTTAGATTCTGGTATAAATGTGGGTCTAATTCTTTCATAGCTATCTCGTAAGTCATCCCCATTTTTGTTCCTGGTGTTGGTACTTCATTGATAGGAAGATTCGCTCTCTGACAAAAAGCAACGTATTGATCTGTGTAGTTAATTTCGTTCATGGGTAATACCTCAATTTGGTTTGCCTGCGTTTCTCCATAATTTCAAGATTCTTTTTCCACCCTGGGCAGCGTTTGTTTCTTGAAATTTCTGGTGGAATATTGTGATCTTGCCATTGCTTAAACGCATACAATGCCCACTTCTCTTGCTGCCTAGCATCCCCGAAAAGCTGCCTGGCGCACTTCATACACCTAGCACTAGCGTTGTAGTTCTCAATGTCAAAATCGTGGTCAATTTCCACTAGGATTTTCATTCGCTATATAACAATTTTAGGTTGTATTTATGTAATATGGACTATTACATTTTCTAGCTACTAAATGTTGCTAATTATATTCAAACTATGTTATATTTAACTTATTAATTAAGTACCCCGTAGGTCGATCTGAGTTTCAATAAATTGCTACCAGACCCCCTGTTGTCAAATAGTTTCTGCTTATTTATTCTTTACATTTAATAGGTAATATTAATATCACTATTCGTGATCTGTAACACGCTAATTAATAATTAATACTGAACATATTTATACTAACTTTTGGTTTATTTCTTGTATCTGACTTCGTAAAATTATACTAATACGAAGTAAAAACTACCTCGTAAAAAGCACCTCTAAAACTTAATTAATTATGACCACATCACATGATGCGAAGAGGTCAGGAAAAAGCAAAACGCTTACTTCTGAGCAGCTAGACCAGGTAATACATCACTTGCCTAGCTATAAGCATCAAATACTCGCATTAGTTTGTAGAAATTGTGCCTGCCGAATCCAGGAGGCTACGTTACTAACTTGGGATTGTTTCAGACAAGATCAAATGACATTTCCATACTTTGTGACCAAAGGCCGATTATCCACCAGGGATATTCCTCTAGCTCCTAAATTCACTAAAACTCTCAGACAGTACCAAAAGCATTGTCAAAAGTTAAAAGGCGAAAAATTATTGGGCAGCGATCATATCTTCCCAGGGCGATTCGGCTTTGATAAGCCACTATCCACCAGGGCATTTATGTACGCATTGGATGAGGCCACATTAAAGGCCAAAATTACCAAATTTAGCTCGCATGGATTCAGGCATAGCGCACTAAGTTCAGGTAATGAAAAGGGCATCAGCCTCAGAACATTGCAATCAATTTCGGGCCACAAAAGTTTGACCACCCTGCAAAAATACCTCGCAGTCTCGGACAAACAAAAATTAGAGGCTGTTAATGCTTTTGCCTAAATATCCTCTTGAATGGGCCGATTTTCTACCATCAGGTTTAATACCCAGGGCGACTCAATCGGTTCTCCCTGGCCCTCCTGATAAACATTCATTGATAACTTTGGAGGCTTAGCAATCGGGGCAACCCTAGCGAGCCTCTTTTTTAATGCCTCTATCTCACGATTCATACTCATAGCAATCATTCCTAGCTTTTTCTAAATCATAAAATCGAATTTTTACAATGCCAAAAAACTGAGTGACGCAGCCCAAATAGGGTAGGGGTATAGATAACAGACAAAAAATGGGAAGAACCACTAAATATAGATATAAAAAGCCAGTTATATTCTTTATTTATACTTAGTGGTACAAATGGGATTTTATCGGGATAGAAATGGGAAAATGGGAAACCAGGAAAATCAATCCCAAAGTAATCCCACAATTATCCCGATCAATATTTGGCTTAAATCTATTGGTATAAAACTTATCTAGGAAAGTTAATCCCGATTTTATTAAATACAGTTATACCCTCCCCCACTCACTCTTTATATAATCTTCAACCTCAGCCCGAATGGATACGCAATCTATCGCTAATTGCTTTGCCCCCTGTTTTGTTAGGTAATAGCAGGGTCTAGAGTAACCAACCAATTTATAATCATTTTTAAGTATTCCAAGCCTATTCCTAAGGGTTTTTTCTTTCATATTGATATTCTTGGCAATAATCTCAGGAGTCGTACCATCAACTCTTAATCCATCAGGAGTAATACTTTCAGTAAAAATAGCTTTTAGGATTTGGGTGGTTTTACTATCATCATCAGCAACATCATCCTCAACCAAATCAAATAAATAATCAGTTAATACATATCTAAACTTCCTAGATTTTTCGCCCCTAAATTTTTCTACTATCCACTCAGTAATTTGCCCTAGCTCCTTATGTTCATGTTTAACCAACCTATGCACCGCATAAGGTATCTGATAAATGTTGGAATTACCTCCACTTGATGCAATACCAAAACCACCTTTTGCTGCTCCTGGTTTAGTGTGATGCAGCCATAACCAAACGCAATTATATTTTGATGCAATAGCCTGGGCGATTTGCATAACTAGCCCAACAGGACCTATACCGAAATCTATATCAGCTATTTCGAGAATCTTTTTTAAACTATCCGCCACTAGCAATTTATAAGGTTGCCCATTGGGATGCCCTGCCTCTAGCTCCTCGACTATCTCAGTTAATCCATTTAATGTAAAACCCCAACTAGGTTTCTCCTGTTCAGCATCCGCACCAATAAAAGTAAAATTATCATCCCAGTAATCTAGCTGAGGCACGTTAAGCATTTCGGCATACTTTTTAACCATGCCAAAAGCACCATCCCCACCATCAGAACCAACCCATACTGTTGCCCCTTGCCTGGTTTCAGGTATTCCATATAAATCATCAAAAATAGGACACCCAGTTGCTAGAGCGTAACTTAAACCTAAGGCTGCAAGTGTCTTACCTGCTCCACTCTCCCCCATCAATAAGCAATCCTTACCCTCGATAGTAAAACCAGGCTGTAAAACCTCCATAGCCTCCTGTTTAGTCATTGAGGATGAGAATGACCTATGCCTGCGCTTAGATTCTTTTGGAGTAGCAAAACTTAGTCCATTTTTGTCTGCAAACATCATCAGCAAACGCTTTTGGATTTCATGCTTATTGATGTGATAACCACCTAAAACACTTTTGAGATATTGCACCCTATTCCAATCAGCACCCTTAACCTCTAACTCATATAGCTCGTTCATAGTATCTGTAATTAGTTTTATTTTTTCTTCCCTTGATAATTGTTTCTTATCTACCCTTGGTGGTTCTTCATCAAAAGTCTCAGGATTATTTTCTTTGGCAACTTCGTAGAAACTTCCAAATTTTCTAGGATTATCAGATTTTCCGAAACTATCCCACTTGTCATAACACTCACTCTCTTCAAAATTATCCATCCCCTCAGACCACTCAACCCAATCCTCAAAATGTTTATATTCATCCCCCTGGGCATTGCTTACATGATGCAAAGACATCCCAACGTGTAACCAA
>QCUW01000019.1 GCA_003210695.1 Prochlorococcus sp. AG-679-P15
TTTATTATTGGTTTAATAATTTTTATAGGAATGACCATAGCAGTTATATATAGTTTATTTAAATTCAGAAAAAGGAAAGATCAATACGGAGATGGAATCGCTTTAGAAGGTAATTTAAGTCTTGAAATAATATGGACAATTATTCCTTCTATTATTGTCTTAATAATAGGTTTATATAGCTATAACATTTATGATCGAATGGGAGGGATGAAAGAGTTAAATCATAGCCATGAAATGATGACCTCAAATAAAGAAAAGATATGGGCAGGAATTAGCCAGGCATCAAATAATGAAGTCGCAAACAATAATTTATCTGTAGAAGTTTCAGCTATGCAATTTGCATTTTTATTTAATTATCCGAAAGGGGAATTTATTTCTGGTGAGCTTCATGTTCCAGTTGATCATAAAGTTTCTATGAAGATGGAATCAAAAGACGTTATTCACGCTTTTTGGGTGCCAGAATTCAGAATTAAACAAGACATTATTCCAGGCCAACCTACGATATTAAATTTCACACCTACTAAAGTCGGGAAATATCCAATAATTTGCGCGGAATTATGTGGTCCTTATCATGGTGGAATGAGAGCGTCAATAATAGTTGAAGAAGAATCTGATTACAAAGATTGGTTTAACAAAAACACAAAAACTGAGGTTAGCTTATGACGATATCAATAGATTCACAAGATTCTAATAACAAGCGTCTTCAACCTACAGGTTGGCTTAGATACTTTAGTTTTAGTCTCGATCATAAAGTAATTGGTATCCAATATCTTGTGTGTGGGTTTCTTTTCTATTTAATTGGGGGAACTTTGGCTAGTGCTATAAGAATTGAATTAGCAAGCCCAATGTCTGACTTTATGCCTAGGGATGTATATAACCAAGTTTTAACATTACATGGAACAATAATGATTTTCTTGTGGATTGTACCAGTAGTAAATGGTGCATTTGGGAATTATTTAATTCCTTTTTATGTTGGAGCCAGAGATATGGCTTTCCCAAGATTGAATGCTGTAGCTTTTTGGCTAATACCTCCTTCCGGTTTAATGTTAGTCGCTAGTTATTTTGTTGAAGGAGCAGCACAGGCAGGATGGACTGCATATCCGCCTTTGAGTATAACCACTCCTCAATCAGGACAAATTATTTGGATAATGAGTGTTTTATTGCTTGGCGGAAGTTCTATCTTTGGAGGAATAAATTTCATTGCAACAATTATCAAATTACGAAGGCCAGGATTAAAGCTAATGCAATTACCTATGTATTGTTGGGCTATGTTAGGTACAAGTTTATTAGTAGTTTTATCAACTCCAGTTTTAGCTGGTACATTAATTTTACTTAGCTTTGACATTGTCGCTCATACCGGTTTCTTTAATCCTGTATTAGGGGGGAATGTAGTTGTTTATCAACATTTATTTTGGTTTTATTCTCATCCAGCTGTTTACATAATGGTTCTTCCTGCTTTTGGCTTGGTTAGTGAAATCCTTCCAGTTCATTCAAGAAAGCCACTTTTTGGATATACCACAATGGTTTTTTCAATAATGGGAATAGTTGTTCTTGGTCTAGTTGTTTGGGCACATCATATGTTTACAAGTGGGACTCCTCCTTGGATGAGGTTATTCTTTACTATTGCGACAGCATTTATTGCAGTTCCAACTGGAATTAAATTTTTTAATTGGGTTGCTACCTTATGGGGTGGGAAGATATCCATCAATAGTGCTATGTTATTTTCCTGTGGATTTATTATAAATTTTGTATTTGGGGGAATAACAGGCGTTGCACTTGCTCAGGTCCCTTTTGATATTCATGTACATGATACTTATTTCGTTGTTGCTCACTTCCATTACATAGTTTATGGAGGGACTGTTTTTATTATCTTCTCATCTATATATCATTGGTTCCCCAAGGTGACAGGCAAGTTAATGAGTGAAAAGCTGGGAATACTACATTTTGCCATAACTTTTATTGGATTTAACTTATGCTTCGCTCCTCAACATTGGCTTGGTCTTAATGGAATGCCGAGGAGAGTAGCAGAATATGATCCTCAATTTCAATTTGTTAATCAAATTAGTAGCGTTGGAGCTCTCTTAATGGCTATAAGTACTATTCCATTTTTAGTAAATATATTTTTAAGTATTAAAAATGGAAAGGATTCCGGTGATAATCCCTGGAGCGCTTTAACTCCTGAATGGTTAACATCATCTCCTCCACCAGTTGAAAATTGGGAAGGGGAGGCACCTTTAGTTGAAGAACCTTATGGTTATGGAAAACCAGTATCCACAGAAAAATAATGACAACCCTAGATAGTTCAAAAGAAATTAAAAAAAAAGATAGTGAATTAAGCCAGCATCATGAAGACTTTAGGATGTTTGGATTAATAACTTTTTTAATAGCAGATGGAATGACTTTTGCTGGTTTCTTTGCTGCTTACCTTACATATAAAGCAGTTAATCCTCTACCAGATGGATATATATATGAATTAGAACTGCCTATTCCTACAATAAATACAATTTTATTGCTTGTAAGTAGTGCGACTTTTCATAAAGCAGGAAAAGCTCTTCTTAAAAATAAAAATTCTGATGCCCAGAAATGGTTAATAGTCACCGCCACACTTGGAATTGCCTTTTTAATATGTCAACTATTTGAATATTTCAATTTGCCGTTCGGACTAACGGATAATTTATTTGCAAGTACTTTTTATGCCTTAACAGGTTTTCATGGACTACATGTAACTTTAGGAACATTAATGATATTAATTATTTCTTGGCAAACAAGATCAGAGGGTGGAAGAATTACGAATCAAAATATGTTTCCATTAGAAGCTGTTGAATTATATTGGCATTTTGTAGATGGAATTTGGGTTATTTTGTTCATCATTTTATACCTTTTATAATCAAGAATCTATTCTTTAAAAATCTGTTTTTTATTAACTTGTATTGCCACAATTCTCATTATTGGTAAGAATATATAATAAGAAATAGCTCATATAATGCTAGTTGGAAAAGAACTTCTAGAAAAATCTAAACTACTCAGCAAGAAATCTGAGGATGAAATAGCAAAGGGTTGTGGCTATGTTGGTCCAAGTGGAAGAGTTCTAAGAAAAAGTTTTTATAGAGCACTTATTGAAGCCAAGGGTTATAAGTTAGGTAATAGTGGTAATAGTAGGCCAGGTAATAGATCCTCAAGAGGCAGACAAGCCGAATTCAAAACAAAAGTTCATGGTAATGGCAATTTATTAATAGGCCATGCTTATACAAAGAAATTAGGATTAGAGCCTGGCCAAGAATATAAAATTGATCTCAAAAAAGATTCTAAAACTATTTCCCTGACTCCAATAAATTAAAAAATTATTTATTCCAACCGTTCTCTTTAAGCCAATTTGAAGAGATTTCTTCAGAAAAGTTTTTTGAATCTTTATTGTTATTAAATAGGAGTAGTTTTTCTACGTATTTAATTAATGCATCTCCTTCTAGATTAACACTATCACCAATTGATAAAAATTTGAGATTTGTGTTATTCCAAGTATGTGGAATAATTGCGATAGTAAAAATTTCCCCTTGATTCTCAGATTTTGCAATTGTTAGACTAATTCCGTTTACGCATATACTTCCCTTTTCAACAATATATTTGGAAAAATTTTTATCTTGCCACTTTATTGACAACAGCCATGATTTTTCAAGTTTTTCTATATTTTCAACTTTTCCCAAGCCATCAATATGTCCACTAACTATATGTCCCCCAAGACGATCTGAAATACGGAGAGCAGGTTCTAAATTAACAATATTATTAATATTAGATTTATCTCCTAAAGTAGTTTTTGTAAAAGTTTCTTCACTTACATCTACTTTGAATTGATTATTTAAAATTTCTTTTACTGTTAAACAAATTCCATCAACTGCTATACTATCTCCTATTTGCATATCAAAAAGCTGATCAAGTACTTCAATAATTAAGAATGTTTTTTCTTTTTTAAGTTTTCCAATTGACTGAATTATTCCTGTAAACATAACTTTAAGTAAAGATTTTTTTGAAAAATTTATATTAACTTTAATTTACTTTAAATCATTTTCCACTATAAATAAATTAAAGAATTTTTTTTAAGTAGGCACCAATAATATTAAGATGACTCTTCATTCTCAGAAAAGATCATTTGGTAAAGGATGCAATGTAAGTTTGTTTACTTTAGGCACAATGAGAGCTACTGAAAATCTTGATAAAATGTACTCTTTGATAAAAAGTGCATATCATTCGGGAATTAATCATTTAGAAACAGCTGCATCTTACGGTAAAGCTGAAATACTTATCGGAGAGGCATTAAAGAAGTTGGAAACTTCCGAAAAAATAATTAAAAAGAATTGGATAATTACAACTAAAATATTGCCCAAAGGTGATTTTAATTATCTAAAGAAAAATTTCGAAAACTCACTCACGAATTTAAAGCTAAAGAAAATTCATAATCTTGCTATACATGGCATCAACATAGATGAGCATTTAGATTGGGTTTTATATGGGGAGGGGAGAAAGTTTTTAAAGTGGGTAATTAAAAAAGGATTGGTTAATCAAATTGGTTTTAGTTCACATGGCAGTTATTCACTTATTGAGAAAGCTATTAATTCTAACTTCTTTAGTTTTTGCAATCTTCATTTACATTTTTTAGATCAATCAAAAATAAAACTTGCCCAGCTAGCTTTAAAAAAGAACATGGGGGTTTTAGCTATATCACCTGCTGATAAAGGTGGAAGATTATATTCTCCTAGTGATAATTTATTAAAGGCATCTGCACCATACCATCCTTTGGAACTGGCTTATAGATTTTTGCTCTCTAAGGGGATTACAACTCTATCTTTAGGAGCTACAAAGGCGGGAGATTTTAATATTGCAAAAAAGCTTATAAACTCGAGTCAAAAACTCACATCTTCTGAGATTAGTGCATTAGAAAATATCGAAAAGTTAGCAAATGAGGAATTAAAATCTTCAAAATGTGAGCAATGTAGATCATGCCTTCCATGCCCAAGTGAAATCCCTATTCCTCAAATACTTCTTTTAAGAAATATATCTATAGGATATGGACAATTAGAGTTTGCAAAAGAAAGATATAATTTAATAGGTAGAGCGGGCCATTGGTGGGAAGAAAAAAATGCCTCTTTTTGTATAGAATGTAACAAATGCATTCCAAAATGTCCAAGTAAGCTAAATATCCCAGATTTATTAAAACAAACTCACAACTTATTAGTTGATAAGCCTAAAAAAAGATTATGGAGTTAAAGATTGATTCCACAATTTTTCTAAATTAAATTGCTTTTTATAATCCATAGGAGAGAAAGACCAACTGTTTTCCCAACAGATTTTAGATGGACCATAAGTATTTTTAGTATTGATATTATATTTATTTTGGGAATATGCATTGTTAAAAGGTAAATACCAACCTTGATTAGCTAATTCATCTATAGTAGACCTTTTATCAAAAGATTTAATCCAATCAATTAATATTTGATTATTAATTTTTGATTTATTTAAAAGGAAATACCAAATTAAAGGAACACCTTTATTAGGAAAAACAGCATAAAGTCTTGAATCAATTTTTAGATATCTTTTAACTAAAAAATAAGGGACAATAGCGACAGTTTTATTAGAATTTATTAACCAATTCATTGCATTTTGATCATCAAATAAAATTGCTTGAGCCTTAAGTTTTCTTAGGGCATTTTTTGCACTAATTTTTTTTGAAATAGACAATATTATTCTTGGACTTTGAGGAAATATGATTTTCCCTTTTAATTTTTCATCAAGAAGAAAATCCCAAGAATTATTGGCATCATAAATTAAATTATTATTATTTTTTATGATTACTGCATATGGAACTACACCTATTGGAAATAATTTACTGCTTTTATATTCTTCAAAACTATTTAAAAAATCTTTAGATCTTTTATTTAATTTATCATTTTCAAATAAATTATTTATATTTTGAAAACTTTCAAAATTTATACTATTTATCCATCCATCGTTAATTAAAGTAAAGTCAGAATAAGATAATTTTCTTTTATTTTTTTCGAACGGAAGCTTACTAAAATTAATATTTTCTTTTTGCCAACTAGCAGGCAAAGTATCTTTTAAAGATTCTGGATAAAAGGAGCTTTGAAAAGAAATACTTATTTTTTTTGAGGAATTAGTACACGAATTTAATAGGAAAAGGAGCGGCAATTTTCCGTAGTTAAGGAACTGTCTTCTTGTTGAATATTTTTTAAACATTTAATCATCCTCATCCAAAGAAATATGACCAAACTTTTTCATCTTTTCTAGATTAATTTGACACATTGATAATATTTCTTCATTACTAAAACCCTTAAGAAAAGCAAAAATTGACATTCCACCAGCGCCTACACCCTCTTTAACATATCCTATTTCATAGTCACTTAATTCTTTATGTTTAGATGATTTAAAATTCAAAGGACTTGCTAGTCCTAATAAGTTTACTTTGTGTTTTTCAGTGATTAAATCTAATAAATCACTTAATGCATTATCTTTAACCAACCATCCAGTTGTTGCTATAAAAACAAAATCGATAAATTCTTGTTTTTGTTTAGCATCAATAAATTCCAACGAAAGTAAAATTACAGCCAACATTTGACTGCCTCCAGATAATACAACAGATTGCTTTGCTAATCTTGCTCCAATCAATAGTCCCATAGAAAAAGCTTGAAATGGATCTCCAACTGAAGAAATAACATCCATAGAGTCAAAATTATAAGTTAGATTTGCATTTAAAAGGCCAGTCTTAATTACATTTTTTTTTAAGCTCCTTGGAGGATTACGCAAACTACTCCCTATTAAATTATTTACATTAAACCCAAAAGCTTCCATTACTGCCTGAGCAGTTGTGGTTCCTCCTGGAACACATTCTGAAATAAAAATGGGTCGATTAGTAGATTTTCCAATTTCTAAACCTTTTTTATAAAGACTCAAAACTCTTTTTTTATTCATAGAGTTTCCTGTGGTTAGGCATTTAGATGGGCCCTCCAAATAATTCTCTACATACAAATGTTTAAAGTAAGGTTTTTGATTTATTCCTACAGGAACAACTATTGGACTTGCACATATAAGTTTTGAGCAAACAAAACTTATTAATGCAGGAGTAACCCCTGCATTCAAAAAGGGTAATTTATATTTATGATCTATGGAGGGACCAAAAAGAAGAAACTCAGCATCTGCTAATGCAGTTTTCTTTCTAGCTTTTGAATTAATTCCTGCTGCAGAAATACCCTGAATTTGAGATGTTTCTGTTCCTGCAATCACAAGATAGAAAATAAAATTATCAATTTCTTTTTTAAGAATTTCTATCCTTTCAGAAAATATTTTTTTATTAATTTTACTACCAAATAACTTTATTCCTAAATACGATTTCTGCATTATTTAATCTTATATCAAAGACCTAAATCAACAAATCCATTAATTATTTTTGGAGGATCAGGAATATTTGAATTTAATCTAGGGAAAAGAGAATAAGAGATTATATGTATAGTTAAGACATAAACCATTTCTTGAAAAATTATTAATAATATTGCGACTAATTGGATAATTCTTATCGAAGGGGAAAATGGTAAATTAAATAATTCAATAACCTTATCTATCAGACCGTAACTTGCTCTTGTAATTATTACCCATAGATTATCGCCAACTAACGTTGATAATGCAATTACTCTTATAAAAAAACCTAGTGTACCAAGGATGAAGCCTACACTCCAACTAAGCCACCAGTTTTTTTGCTTAAACCAAGACCATCCTAGCCAAAAAGCTAATATTCCATATGGGAATAAAAATAAACTTCCTCTAATTGGACCCATAAGTATCAATAACAGAAGAAATTGTATTATTAGGCCTTCAAATGCTGTGCTTGTTCCCCTTCTTAAATGCAACAAGATTATGGGTAGAGGTAATATTAATCTTAATAATGCTCCACCTATAGGCAAATAATATAAAGCAACCCAAAGTAATGAAGAAAGAGAGGCTAAATATGAAGGTTCAATGATATTAAGTGCCTCATTTTTTTTTGAAAATTTCATATAATTTTTCCTTAATAGTTACTTAATTCCTTTTAATAATTTTATTTTTCGAATCTAAAAAACGTTCAATCTTTTCTATTTCAAAATTTACATCAGAATTTCTTAAAATGGTACTTAAGTTTTCAATAGGATCTTTTGGATCTACATCCTTTAAAATAAAAATAATTTTGTACGATTGAGGCTGATATTTTCTCTTTAAACGCGAAATATTTTGCTTAGTTATTTTTTTATTTTTTTTTGATTTCTCCTCGAGCGTAATAACTTTATTATTCTTTAAATTATTTTTAGCATTTTCTTTTATTTTTGGATCTTTGACATTTTTGTTTTTTTCAGTATTTCCCTCTGACTTTATAACTATCTTATTTTTAGTATCTTCTTTTATTTTTGGTTCTTTGACATTTTTGTTTTTTTCAGTATTCCCCTCTGACTTTATAACTATCTTATTTTTAGCATCTTCTTTTATTTTTGGTTCTTTGACATTTTTGTTTTTTTCAGTATTTCCCTCTGACTTTATAACTATCTTATTTTTAGCATCTTCTTTTATTTTTGGTTCCTTAATATTTTTAAAACTAGACTCAAGAAAATTACCAACTCTTCCTCCAGCACACGATTGCAATAAAATTAAAATAATCAATAAAAAAACATTTTTTATTTTAAAAACCATATTTATTTTTTACTTTTTTTTATTCTTTGAGGTCTTTTTCTTAATTACTATATTTTTTTTAAAAGCAGAAACCTTCTTATTTTTCATTTTCTCATCTAATAAAATCAAGGCCTCATCAAGTGTAAATTTTTCTAAATCAGTATCTTTAGGCAAAGAAACATTTGTCTTCCCGCACTTTACATATAATCCATATCTTCCATTTAAGATCTGAATTTTATCATCAAATTTTTCAGGTTTCCCAAAATCCTTTATTATTTCTTGACCTCCTCTACCTAATTTTGGCATCGCGAGGATTTCTAATGCACGCTTAAGATCGATCTTAAATACATCATCTTCTTTTTTTAAAGATCTATTTTCAGAATCATCTTCATTCTTTATCCATTTAATATAAGGACCAAATCTTCCCCTATCTGCCTCAACAATTCCACCTTCGGGATGTTCTCCTAGCAGTTTTGGTAAGCTTAATAATTCTAGAGCTTCCAATAAAGTTAAGTCATCCGTTTTTAACTCTTTTGGTAAAGAGGCCCTTCTTGGCTTGGCTTTATCTTCTTCAGTATTTCCTAACTGAACGTAAGGTCCATAAGGGCCGAATCTTAAAAATACTTGCTCTCCAGTTTTTGGATCAGTACCAAGTTCTGAGGGGCCACTAAGAATTTGATCAACTTTCTTTTTATCTAAATCTCCAGGAGTTATATCCATAGGGAGATTACCTTTTGCTTGTATTTCGTTTCCTGATTCATCTATTTTTACCCCTTCAAGCCATGGTCCATTAGAACCAATTCTGACTACACAAGGCAAGTCATCAAAATCAACTTGTCTATATGCTTTCCCATCAATATCACCTTCTGTTTTCTGAACTTTTACCTCAAGACCATTTTTACCTTTATAAAAAGTTTCTAAATATGGAAGCCACTCAAGATTACCTGAAGAAATTTCGTCCAATGAAGATTCCATTTTTGCAGTAAATGTGGTGTCAACTAGATCAGGGAAGTGCTCTTCTAATAATGCCGTAACAGCAAAAGCTGTGAATGTTGGTGACAAGGAGTTTGAAGAAATATTTGCATAGCCCCTATCTACAATTGTTCCAATAATACTTGCATAAGTGGAAGGTCTTCCTATTCCCTCTTTTTCTAAAACTTTGACTAATGCAGCTTCAGTATATCTTGCAGGAGATTTGGTTTCATGATAAGTAGCCTCTTTGCTATCAACTTCTAGTACAGACCCTTCAGTTAAATTAGGAAGAATTACTTCTTGCTGTTCTAGTGATGCGCTTGGATCGTCACTACCTTCTACATAAGCTCTAAAAAAACCTGCAAAATCTATACTTTTTCCGCTTGACTTAAATAATCCTTCCCCAACTTCTATTTCAGCATTAATCATTGTTAACTTTGCCTCAGCCATTTGACTAGCAACAGTTCTTTTCCAAATTAGTTCATATAAAGAAAGATCTCTTCCTGACAGGTCTGTATCATTTGGAGTTTTAAATACTTCTCCAGCCGGCCTGATAGCTTCATGTGCTTCTTGGGCATTCCTTGCATTGGAATTAAATTGACGAGCTGAGGTTGATAAATATTCTTTCCCATATTTTGAATTTACACATTCTCTCGCGGCTCTAATTGCTTGTTCAGAAAGATGTACTGAATCAGTTCTCATATAAGTAATAAAACCTCTCTCATATAAACCTTGAGCACATCTCATTGTTTCTCTTGCAGATAGTCGAAGTTTTCGATTAGCTTCCTGTTGCAAAGTACTAGTAGTAAAGGGTGGCACAGGCTTCCTAATTGTGGGTTTTTTTTCTACTTTTAATACTTTCCACTTTTCTTTAGATAAAGTTTTAAGAAGACTCTTTGCCCTGTCCTCGTTCAAAATTAAAGATTTATTACCTTTTTTTAAGTTACCCGTCTTTTCATCAAAATCAGAACCGTTGGAGATTTTCTGGCCATCTAGACTAAATAACTTAGATTCAAAAGAAATATTATCTTTAAGCAAAGAGGCTTTTAATCCCCAATAAGAGGCTTTTTTGAATGCTCTCCTTTCTCTTTCCTTGTTAACAAGCAATCTTACTGAAACAGACTGAACACGACCAGCAGATAGTCTTGGAGCTACTTTTTTCCAAAGTAATGGCGAAAGTTCATATCCAAAAAGCCTATCAAGAATTCTTCTCGTTTCTTGAGCTTGAACTAATTCCATATCAATTTCTCTGGTCTCATCTAATGCCTTATTAATTGCCTTTTTAGTAATTTCATGAAAAACCATTCGTTTAGTTGGAATTTTTGGTTTAAGAATCTGCATTAAATGCCAACTTATACTCTCCCCTTCCCTATCTTCATCAGTTGCCAATAATAATTGTGTAGCATCTTTTAAAGCATTTTTTAAATCTTTAACAACTTTCTTCTTTTCTTTTGGGACAATATAAAGTGGTTCAAAATCATCCGTAGTATTTACCCCTATTCTTGACCATTTTTCTTTTTTAACTGATGCAGGGATTTCAGCAGCTCCTTTTGGAAGGTCTCTTACATGTCCCATAGAAGCTAAAACTTCATAATTTGGAGGCAAAAACCTTCTTATAGTTTTTGCCTTTGTAGGACTTTCAACAATAACAAGTGTGTGATCCAAGGTCTATTTCAATAAAATGGTGTTTTTTTAATCAATTAAGGCATATTATGATTAATTGAAACTTCTTCAAGCAATATTCTTCAAGAATTTCAAAAATCATACCCACAAATTATAATCAAGTTAAGATTAACTCTTACATCCTTACAATCAAACATTCAATTTAATTAAGTGCCAAACGAAATCTTTACAATTAATTTAAATGCTCAAGCTATTATTCCAGAAGCTTTCATTTTGCTTGGTATTGTTGGCACTCTTCTTGTGGATCTAGCTGGCGAAAAGACTGCCTCAAGGTTGGCACCTGTAATTTGTTACATTTCATTAGGAAGTTCTCTTGTAAGTCTCGCTTTACAGTGGAGTAACCCAGTTAATTATGCATTCCTTGGCTCTTTTAATTCAGATAATCTAGCTATTGCATTTAGATCCATTATTGCATTATCAACTCTTATATCGCTTCTTATTAGTTGGCGTTATACAGAGCAGAGTGGGAGTCCAATAGGAGAATTCGCTGCAATAGTCTTATCGGCAACTTTAGGGGCCATGCTTTTGTGTGGATCTACTGACCTTGTTAGTGTATTTATATCTTTAGAGACTTTATCAGTTGCAAGCTATTTACTTTCTGGTTACCTCAAAAGAGATCCTAGAAGTTCAGAGGCTGCTTTAAAATATCTTCTTGTTGGATCAGCTGCTGCTGCAATTTATTTATATGGTTCCTCATTTCTTTATGGTCTAAGTGGTTCCACAAACTTATCAACTATTGGAGCAGAGATAACAAATAAGCCATCTTTTATTACATCCCTATCACTAGTTTTCGTCTTATCAACGGTTGCTTTTAAAATTGCTGCAGTTCCATTTCATCAGTGGACACCAGATGTTTATGAAGGATCACCCACACCAGTGGTTGCTTTCTTATCCGTTGGTTCTAAGACTGCTGGATTTGCTTTCGCAATAAGAATTTTGAGCACTACTTTTTCTTCTTTTGATGAACAATGGAAATTATTGTTTACGATTTTAGCCATCTTAAGTATGGTCCTAGGCAATATTGTTGCATTAGCCCAAACCTCAATGAAAAGAATGTTAGCTTACAGTTCGATTGGCCAAGCTGGATTTGTAATGATTGGCATAGTATCTGGGACTCAAGATGGTCTTTCAGCATCTGTCTTATATTTAGCTGCTTACTTGTTCATGAATCTAGGAGCTTTTTCATGTGTAATACTTTTTTCTCTGAGAACTGGTTCAGATAGAATTACAGATTATTCAGGCCTTTATCAAAAAGATCCTTTAATTACTTTGGGTTTAAGCCTATGTCTTCTTTCTCTTGGTGGACTGCCGCCTATGTTAGGTTTCTTCGGAAAAATATATTTGTTCTTTGCAGGTTGGGCTAATCATCAATATCTTTTAGTAGTCGTAGGATTAGTAACTTCAGTAATTTCAATTTATTACTACATCTCAGTTATAAAAATGATGGTAGTTAAAGAACCCCAAGAAGCTTCCGAAATAGTTAAATCTTATCCTGAAATAAACTGGAATATTATCGGATTACCTCCGCTAAGAATTGCTTTATATACTTGTGTAGCTGTGACAGCACTAGGGGGAATACTTTCTAACCCTCTTTTCAAATTAGCTAATTCAGCAGTATCTGAAACTCCTTTTTTAGAAGCTATATTAGCTGTGACGAATAATACCCTCTAAAAAATATCCAGAAATGAGTAACAAAGTTGCAGCTTTAGAAAAAGTATCAAAAACATATGGAAAAGATGACATTATTGTAAAAGCCTTAGATAACGTAAGTTTAGAAATTTACAAGGGGGACTATTTGGCTGTTATGGGCGCAAGTGGCTCAGGTAAAAGTACTGCTATGAACATTATTGGCTGCCTAGATAGACCATCTAAAGGAGTTTACAAATTAAATGGTACTCCAGTTGAAAATTTATCTGATGATGATTTGGCTGAGTTAAGGAACCAAAAATTAGGTTTTGTTTTCCAACAATTCCACCTTCTTTCAGATGCAACAGCACTAGAAAATGTTCTTTTACCAATGATTTATGCAGGAGTAAATCCTTTAGAAAGAGAAGAAAGAGCAAGAAATGCTTTATATAAAGTAGGTCTTTCTGAAAGAGTCAATAATCGTCCTAATCAGTTATCAGGAGGACAACAACAACGTGTGGCGATTGCAAGAGCAATCATAAATAATCCTGCCCTTTTATTAGCTGACGAGCCTACTGGCGCATTAGATTCAAGGACAACAGAAGATGTATTAGATCTTTTTGATAAACTTCATGAATCAGGTATAACTATCGTTTTAGTAACTCATGAAGATGAAGTTGCAAGTCGTGCAAAAAAAATAGCAAGGTTTAAAGATGGAAAAATAACTGAATTAAAAATTAAATAAATTTAAAACCTCTTTAATATTTTTTCCTGAGTTTGATTATTTATTCTCAAATTTCCATTATTATCTACATCCTTTATTGACCAATAGTTTGAGTTATAACCTCTTGGCAAATATTTTTTTGTGAGATATTTATTTGCCTTATCAATAATATATTCTTTTCTATCATTACATTCGACTGACTCATGAATAGTTTTAAGGATTTTTGCAGTCCAATAATATTCGCATATATTTTTATTATTAAGTATTTCAGATAAAGCAATGCCCTCTAATGGAGTTTTATTTAAAAAATTCATCCCAAGACCTATCCTTACATAAATAATTTCTTTCCCTCTTGTTATCACTCTGGGTAGAAATCCAATTAATTTTTTTGAATCAAAAAAGATATCATTTGGCCATTTCAAATCGACTTTTATAGATTCCATATTCAACATTTCACATAACTTAATTGCAAATGAAAGACTAAATATCTCACTTGAGAATTGTGAGGAGAATATTGGATAAGCAGCACTTAGCCAAATTCCTCCTCTAGGAGAAAACCATGGTCTTAAATTCTGCCCAATTCCTAAAAATTGCTCTTTGGCTACTATTGCTATTGGTTTATATCTTTTGATTGGATGATCTTGGAGCCAATTTGTTAGCTCATATTCAGTACTTTTACATTTTAACTTGTATTGAAGCTTCCAATGAGGACTGCATCCTTGGATATTTTTGTAGTAATATGCTGTCTTGGCTATAGATCCTAAAACTTTCACAAATCCTTTATAAAAAACAAGCAATCTCTAATAGATTGAATTATCTTAAATCTTATTACTTTAATAGCACAAATTGAATAAAAAGTATTTACCAATTAATGAATAAAAGATATCCCTCCTCAATGCAAAATTGTCTTGATGATTTCAAAAAATCATGGGGAGACTTGGATAAGCTATCCAAACTTAATGAGAGCTGGGAAAAATTAATTGGTTTGGAATTATCTAGAGCATGTAAACCATTAAAAATTGAGAAAAAAAATCTTATTATTGCTGTTAATCATCCACAATGGCGGCAGGCATTAATTTATAACAAACACAGATTAAAGGAGAGTATTTGCAAATTTGGAATAAATCTAAATGAAATAAAGATAATACAAAATTACGAAGTCAAAACTTTAGATAAAAAAGAGATCAATGCAAAAAAAGTATGGGAGAATCATCCAAGCAGAATAAGGAATAATAATATGGTTATTTGTAAAATATGTAATAGCCCTGCACCAAAAGGAGAAATATCACGATGGGGAAAATGTACTTTTTGTTGGAGAAAAAATAGTTAAGATAAACTTTATTTTTCTAATATTAATATTCCCATTTGATTAAAAAAAATAGTCCTATATTCTACCTTTTTAAACCCTACTCCCTTTGCTAAAATTAAAAGTTTATTTCCATTTGGAAAATTTTTTATACTTTTTTCAATATAGGAATATTCTTTACCTAACTTAAAAATTTTTGATATTGGAACCACAACAAATCTTAAATATATTTTTTGAAATATATCGGCTACAGAATTACATTTAGAATGATTAAAGTCTAAAAACCCGGCTCTACCTCTAGTACTTAAAAGATTGAATACTTTTTTTAGACCTTCTTCTACATTGAACAAATTTCTTAAACCATAAGACATACAAATTCCGTCAAAAATTTTCAAATTTTCATCTATTTCAAAGATATCTTGCATCTCCCAACAAATAAATTTATTTCCAACCAATTTAGACCTTTCCCTTGCAATATCTAAAATTTCTTTTGCACTATCAATTCCAGTAACACTTCCATTAGGCCTAACTTTATTAAAAATTAAAAATGATAAATCTCCAGTACCACAACATAAATCAGCCCAATTTTCTCCATCAATTGGTTTAAGTAAATCAACTAATTGATTTTTCCAATATTTATGTAATCCCAAACTGAGTAGACTATTTAAAAAATCATAACTACAAGAAATTTTATTAAAAATAGTTTTAACTTCATAAATTTTCTTATATTTCATATTTAATTTTTAAAATATTTTAAAATAATAATAAGTTAGTATTTTTTCTCATGAGGTCTTATTGGTAGTTTCTTTTCAATAAGAAAAGATTTTATTTCCTCAATAGAAAGTTTTTTATCGTGAAGTAAGGATGCTAAAAGTGCTGCGGAGGCTTTACCTTCTGTAAAAACATCATAAATATCTTCCAAAGAGCCTGCACCTCCAGAGGCAATTACAGGAATGTTAACTTCATTTGCAACTGTTTGAGTCAATAATAAGTCATATCCATTTTGTGTCCCATCCCCATCCATTGAAGTTAATAAAATTTCTCCAGCTCCTAATTTCTCAACTTTTTTTGCCCAACTTATTACATCTAAACCAGTATTCTCACGGCCCCCCTTAACATACACTTCCCATTCATTAGATTTGTCAAATTTTTTTCTTGCGTCAATAGCAATCACAATACATTGTGTTCCAAAATTTTCAGAGCTTTGTGAAATTATGTCAGGATTCTTAACTGCAGAAGAATTCAGGCTTACTTTATCTGCTCCTGCTCTTAAAAGATCATTAATTGCGATGATCGAATCTATTCCACCACCAACGGTAAAAGGGATTTTTACTGATTTCGCAGTTCTTGAAACTAGATCAACTAATGTTTTTCTATTTTCTACACTAGCTCTAATATCTAAAAATACTAATTCATCAGCTCCTGCTTCTGAGTATTTACAAGCTAGTTCTACAGGATCACCAGAGTCTCTAAGGTTTACAAAATTAATACCTTTTACTACTCTACCATTAGCTACATCTAAACAAGGAATTAAACGAAGAGCTACCATTTTTAAAAAAATTGTCCTAATGCTGTTAATCTTGCATAATAGCTCCCATTTTACCTCTTATGGCTGAAACAAAATTATTACCCAAAATTGGTAGTAAAGTTAAAATTAACATTAACAAGGTTAAAGATCGATTACCTGCAAAACTAATTGATCAAATATCATCAAATCCAAGAGTTGTAACAACTGGATATAAAATGACTGATGGTAGAAGTATAGGTATTACTGTCAAATTGCAAAATGGAGAGGAAAATTGGTTTTTCCCTGAAGAAATTGAGAAAGGTTAAATAATTAAAGTGAATGATCCAAAACAATTATTAGGAATTAAAGGAGCTTCCGAGACTTCAAGTATTTGGAAACTACGTTTACAATTGATGAAGCCAATTACCTGGATACCTTTGATATGGGGGGTTATCTGTGGAGCAGCTGCTAGTGGAAACTTTAAATGGACAATAAGTAACGTTTTAGCCTCACTAGCTTGCATGCTCATGAGTGGACCACTTCTGGCAGGTTATACACAAACTATTAATGATTTTTTTGATAGGGAAATTGATGCTATTAATGAACCTAATAGACCGATTCCCTCTGGAAAAATTTCGATTAGTGAAGTTAAAACACAAATTTGGGTGTTACTCATTTCTGGATTAATTGTATCTTTTCTATTAGATTTATATGCCAAACATAGTTTTCCATCTGTCTTCCTTCTGGCTTTAGGCGGCTCTTTTGTAAGTTATATCTATTCTGCTCCTCCTTTAAAATTGAAGCAAAATGGCTGGCTAGGAAATTATGCTTTAGGAGCATCATACATAGCTCTACCATGGTGGGCGGGACAAGCCTTATTTGGGAAATTAACAATTGTTACTGCATTACTAACTCTTGCTTATAGTCTTTCTGGTCTTGGTATTGCAGTTATAAATGATTTCAAAAGTGTTGAAGGGGATTCAAAACTAGGATTAAATTCCTTACCTGTGATATTTGGAATTAAAAATGCTAGTAGAATAAGTGCTGGTCTCATTGATATTTTTCAATTAGCAATGGTTGTGGTATTAATTCTTATCGGTCAAAATTTAGCATCAGTAATTTTAGTTTTACTGGTAATTCCTCAAATTACATTTCAAGATATGTGGTTACTAAGGGATCCATTAAAATTTGATGTCAAATACCAAGCAAGTGCACAGCCATTCCTTATAACTGGAATGTTAGTAACAGCTCTAGCAATAGGGCATAGTTTTTTAGTAGCTTAAAGTGAATGGGAAAAAATATAAATATTTAATTTTTACCCCCTCAATATTTATTTTTTTTAGTATTTTTTTTCCAATCCTTAATTTAATAAAGCTCACTTTAAATTTTGACTCACTTAAAATCAATAATTCAAAATCTAGAAATTATTCATATGAAATATTATCTTCTGATAACAAAATATTAAAAAAATTAAGTAGAAAATTTGACGTCCTAGATAATACAAATTCTATACCTTTTTTCCTAAAGTATTCTTTTATCTCTGGTGAGGACAAAAGATTTTTTAATCATAATGGAATTGACTTTATAGGCTTATCAAGAGCAATTATAAATAACCTAAGAAGTGGATACGTTAAGGAGGGTGGAAGCACTATTACACAGCAAGTAGCACGATTAATTTTTTTAAACAATAATTTAAGTTTTCAAAGAAAAATTAAGGAAATAATAATATCCTTATTACTAGATTTGAAATATAGTAAAAATCAAATTTTAAAATTATATTTAAATAATATTTATTTAGGTTCAGGAGCATATGGGGTTAACGAGGCTTCTCAAGTTTATTTTGGAAAACTTATCGAAGAATTGACCTTATCAGAGATCGCATTAATTGCGGGATTGGCTCCAGCTCCATCAATTTATTCACCTTATCAAAATGTAGAACTAGCTATTAAAAATAGAAATAAAGTTCTTGAATCAATGTATCTTGATGGATATATTTCTTTAGCTAATAAGAATAAGGCTATTGAAGAGAGAATAAACTTAAATTATAAAACAGCTGATAAATTACTAATAAACTTTATTCTTGAGGAAACAGATAAAAGAATTGAAAAGAAAAATGATAATAAGTTTTTAAGAATTAAATCCTCTATCAACAAAGATTGGCAAGAAAAAGCCCAAAATATATCAAGACATGCTGGGCCTGAACAACTTGAGTTTGCTCTGTTATCAATCGAATCAAATACAGGACTAATAAGGACAATGATAACCAGCAAAAATCCATCAATTAATGAATATAATAGAGTAATTACTTCTATCAGACCTTTAGGTTCTACTTTTAAAATAATTCCTTATGCTGCTGCATTAATAGAAGGGATAGAATTAAGCGACAAATTTGAAGACTTACCAAGATGCTGGGAAAGTTATTGCCCAAAAAATTTTTCAGAAGACTATAGAGGTTCAATATCTTTGATTGAATCATTTAAAAGTTCATCCAACATAGTGCCAATATCAATAACAAAAAAAATCGGCTTAAAAAATATTATTAATCTAGCGAATTCATTTGGTCTAGGTTATAACCAAGAGTTTAAGGAATTCCTATCATTAGCTATTGGTTCCTATGGAGATAATCTTTTAAACATTACAAAGGTATATTCTGCAATAAATAATAATGGTAAGATTCAAAGCTCTAGCATCTTAGAAAAAATAGAATCATATGATAATCAATCTATTTGGGAAAACAAATCTACTTCGAAGAAAATATTAGATTTAAAAGTAAACAAAAAAATAAATAAACTTCTTGAAAAATCTGTAAAAGAAGGCACTTCGAAAGCAGCCTCCATTAAAGGGAAGAAAATTTATGGAAAAACAGGAACATCTGATGGAAATAAAGATCTTTGGTTTATTGGTTCAATTGATAACCTAACAACAGGTATTTGGATAGGTTACGATGATAACAAAGAATCTGAATTATCTAGTGGGAATGCAGCTTATTTATGGAAGAAATATATAGCTGAAATTTATAAAATCCCCATTAAAAAATAAATTATATTTTTAAGATTTATAAGAAATTATTGCAGAATAGAATCCATCACCAGGATAGTCCAAGCTAGGTAAAATTTGCTTTTGGCTAACCAATTTCAAACCTTTGTTTTTTTCAATAAATCTTTCAATTAATAGATTATTTTCATCAGGACAGATAGTACAAGTTGAATAAACTAAAGTTCCATCTTTTTTCAAAAGCGGAAAAATACTCTCTAATAGTTTTTCCTGCAATAATGTTAAGGATTTTATTTTTTCTTTACTTAAAGACCATCTAGAATCTGGATTCCTGGAAAGAGTTCCTATACCAGAACATGGAGCATCTAACAAAATTTTATCGAAATAAGATATAAATTTAGGATTCAATTCAATCAAATTCGTTGCATCAGCCTTAAGGGTATTTACAGACTTTAGATTTAACCTGTCTAAATTTGATTGAAGTATTTTCAATCTTTTTGCTGATCTATCTACAGCCA
This sequence comes from Prochlorococcus sp. AG-679-P15, assembly GCA_003210695.1. GTDB lineage: Bacteria > Cyanobacteriota > Cyanobacteriia > PCC-6307 > Cyanobiaceae > Prochlorococcus_A. Next base: position 20,031 of record QCUW01000019.1, read on the forward strand.
GGATTTCAGCACTATCATTTGTTAATTCTGCTAGGTGGGTAGACTTACTTCCTGGCGCTGCGCAAGCATCTAAAATCTTTTCACCTTCTTTTGGATTTAAAAGAGGTGCTACCCACTGAGAAGATCTATCTTGAATTGTCCAAAGTCCATCACTATATCCTGGTAAGTTTCTAATAGATCTTGGATTAGATTTTAAAGTAATTCCAGTATTTAAATCTTTAATAATTTCAGCATCAATTTTATTTTCATTAAGTACTATCAAAAATTTATTTAAATCAGTTTTTAGTTTGTTAATCCTCAAATCAATGGCAGGTTTTTTATTAAATGTCTTAACTATATTTTCACCCTTGCTATTGCCTACCCATTTATAAAGATCATTCACAAGCCATAATGGCAATGATTCAAGATATGAGATTCTTTCTTTTTTATCAGAAGATATTTTTGGAAAAATATCTTGTTCTAATTTCCTTGATGCATTTCTCAATATCGCATTTACAGTTCCTGCTAAACCCTTTAAATCTGTTTTTTTAGCAACTTCTACAGTCGTAGAAATAGCCGCAGGAAATGGAATTTTATCCATTTTTAATAATTGATATAAACCTATATGTAAAAGCCATCTTAATTTTGGAGGCTGTTTTTTATGGGTAATTTTTGATGTATGATCCGTCCAAAGATCAAGAAATTTTCTATACCTTATACATCCAAAAGATAATTCTGTAATAAAAGCTATATCAAGAGGATTGAATTGATAATTTCTTAAAACCTTTTCAAGGGCATGATCAGAAAAATCACCATAACTAACTTTTAATAAAATTTCCCAAGCTGCTTTCCTCTGTAAATATCCTATGCTCAAAATATAATTTATTTAAAAGATAACTTTAATATACAAAAAATTTAAAAATTTAAACTACTTTTTCAATTGAAGAATTGAACAAAATAAAACCTAAGATAGAGATGAGTTTCAGATTAAATCCTAAAAATTGAAGATATTTAAATAATATACTCTTTCCCGAAAAAATAATTTTTTCTCTTCTTGATAATTTATTAATAAATAAAAACTTAATAAGGAATTCAAGCGGCAACCTATATTAATAGATCCTGAATCAAGAATTCTTCATAACTTAAAAGGAATTGATTACTCTAACCTTGTGAAATTAGTTTGATAAATAGTTATCCATTTTAATTCAGAAAAAGTTATGATAACGGATATATTACTTTTTAAAAAAAAAGCGCCCCAATTTCCATTGGCAAAGACTTTTTTTAACTAACATTGATCTGTAATATTTCAAAATAATATAATTTTCTTTTAATTTTTCAAAATATCTATAATTTATAAGTCACATTTTTATTGAATATCTTTTAAAAATTTATCAGCAATTCTTAAGTGATTATTTAATTTTTCCTCTGACATTTTGTCAAGATTTCTCGTTAGCATAGCCAGTCGATATTGCTTTCTAAAAAAGCTTTCATAATCTCTAATAAATTTCCAAAATAAGCCATCCCATATTGAACACCATGGACCGCTTTTAAAATTTGACATTTTTTTTACATAATTAGAGCTTGATATATATGGTTTAGTTGAAAAAATACCTCCGTCACTAAACTGACTCATTCCATAGACATTAGGAACCATGACCCAATCATAAGAATCAATAAACATTTCCATAAACCATTTATAAACTTGATTGGGGTGAATTCTACATAAAAGCATAAAGTTACCAATAATCATTAGCCTCTCAATATGGTGACAATAACCAAATTTAATAATATTTTTTATAACAATGTCTACTGGTTCAATTCCTGTATTCCCTTTATAAAAAGATTCCGGAATTGGTTTATTTTCAAAATTCCAAAAATTACTATTTCGCATCTTTGTTCCATACTTCTTATATACGAGGCAAATAAATTCTCTCCATCCAATAATTTGACGGATAAAACCCTCCAGAGAATTAATGGGAACATTATTATTTTTGGCATAAAGTAATGCTTTATTTACTACTTCTTCTGGTGTTAATAAGCCGCTATTTAAAAGAGGAGAAAGTAAACTATGCCATAAAAAAGAATTTTCTTTAGAAATAGCATCTTCATAATCTCCAAATAAGAAAAATCTATATTTAAAAAAATCATTTAACCATTCATCTGCCTCATCAAAATTAGTTGGATATAAAAAGTTATTACTTTCTCCAATAAACTCAATATCAAAATTGGCTAATGACTTTTCGGCATGAACTACAAAGTTATTTTTTGGTAGTTTAGGTATATCAGGTATGATTATTTCTATTGGTAATT
>QCUW01000020.1 GCA_003210695.1 Prochlorococcus sp. AG-679-P15
CTATTTTCCTTTTTTCGATTATTGGAGGAATTATTAAATACTCTCTAAGATATTTAAATGAAAATCCTGATTTATATATCCCTAACACAAAGGCGTTAACCTTTTTTTCTTAAATCTAACTAAGAAAAATTTTTTAATTCTAAAATTTTCTAGTCTTAACTACAGCATAAGTAAAATTTTAATAGAGAAATTTGAGTATAAATTCACTTTAAATAATATTAAATCTATCGTATATATCCTTCAGAGATAGGTTGACTTTATGAAAAGAAAAAATACCATTATTGTTGACAATGAAAATGGTCTAAAAGACGTTAAAGCAAGACATAATTATCAAATAGTAGAGGAATACTGGAAGAAAAGAAAAAAAGAATGTGAAAAAAATCTTTCTAAATTATGCTAAAAAATTTCATGAATTTAATTATTTCAATTTTTCTAGCTTCTGTAATGTGGGTTCAAGTCCCCCAATGGGAAGCTGATTGGTCAAAATGCGCAGTAGATGTGCCAGATTCCTCATGTCATTGGTATGTGGCTGCTCCAGATAACACCTTTGGAGAAGGATTTGATTGGGAAAGCGCTCCTTGGTTTGACGCTAACGGTCTTCAAGATGTCGCAAGAATTGAAAAAGAAACTGTAGTGGAAAAACTTCAAAATAATTAAAGAATATAAATTCATCGATTATTTTTTTAGTTAAATTTAAGATATAAATAATCTTTTAATAATTTTATGCGCTTCAAAGTAAGTTTAAAAAAAGACGGTAAAGAATTTGAAGAGGTTGTTATAGCTAATAGCAAGAAAGATGCAATAAAAGTGGCATTAAAGAATAATCCAGAGGCTGAGGCTCTTTCTTCTGATTGGACATTTAAGCTTTAAAAAAAATATTTTAAAATTTTTTACTTAATTTAGGGATTACTAAAGAAGCAACACAAATAACGCTTATGGCAGGTCCGGGAGATAAATTGAAAATAATTGAAAGAATAAAACCCAATAAAGAAATACAAAGCCCAAAGAATGAAGATCTTATCATCGCAATCCTAAGACTTTGTGCCTTATCAAGGCCTAATAACGTAGGTGTTGATAATAAAGCAATTACTAGAATAACGCCCACTGCTGACATCGAACTGACGATAACTAGTGCAGTAGTAAAACTTAGAGCTAGATTTAATAAAGAGACATTTATTCCACTGGCAGAAGCCCCCTCAGGATCTAATCCGACATATACAACTTTTTCATATCCAAAAGTTATTAATAAAATAAATGTTAGAAAAGCAATAATAGTTCTTAATAAATCACTAAGGTTTGCAGTTAATAAATCTCCAAATAATACTGCCTCTAAATCAATTCTTATCCCGAGAAGTGGAATGAGTAAAACTCCGAAACCGAGCATCCCAGCAAGAATAGTATTCATTACCGCTTCGTAATTTTCACTTTTTTTATTAGTTAAACTTTCTGCAATAATTGAACCTAGCAGACCACTAATAACTCCTCCAATTGACGGATGAATCCCTAGTGCCAAAGCGAGAGCAAGTCCTGGTAAAACACAGTGAGAAATTAAATTTACCTGTAATAATCGTCTATGAGTTATTAAAACAGTTCCCATAGCTGGACATAAAATTCCTGAGAAAATAGTAATTATTAAAGGTATTAACCACCAGTTATTTATAAAAGACATTATTCGTATGATTCGTTATGATCAAAAATACAGGACAATAAAAAATCTTGAAAATGATGGTAACCAAGCCCAAAATTACCAAAAGACAAGAGCAACTTCTTGAAGAGCTTAAAAAATGTGAAGATGAATTGAGCGGGCAAGATTTGCATAGACAATTGATAATTGATGGCAAATCCATGGGTTTGACAACAGTTTATAGAAATCTTCAAGTTCTTATAAAGCATGGATTAATTCGATCAAGACATCTTCCAACTGGAGAAGTCCTTTACACTCCCGTTGATAGAGATATTCACCACCTGACATGTGTTCAATGTGGAGAAACCTCCAAAATGGAAGGTTGTCCGGTAAAAGATATTCATAGTCCTAAGAAAAATCCAAAAAAATTTCAATTATTATTTCATACGCTTGAATATTTCGGACTTTGCCAAAACTGCTATCAAGCTCAGAGTTAAGTTTAAACATATTTTTAATCACAATAATTATTCTCTTTTAAAGAACTAATATTAAGATCATCTAATTTATCTTGTATTGAACTAGGAGTTCCGGAGGCTAATACTGTTTTATCTAAAACTACTACCTGATCATAATTATTGAGAGATAAACCCCAATCATGACTGCTTATAAACAAAGATAATCCAGCATCAGCAAGTTGACGGACTGTCTTAAGAAAATCATCCTTTGCGGGAGGATCTAATGCAGCGCATGGTTCATCTAATAAAAGAATTCTTGCTGGAGACATTAAAGTTTTAGCCAAAAGAGCTCTTTGTTGCTGTCCACCTGAAAGAGAATCAAGTCTTCTATTTGCTAGATTTGAAATTCCAACTCGTTGCATTGTTGCTTCCAATTCACAACATTTGTTGACCCAAGACTTAGGATTTGCGAGAAGGGCTTTTATTTGGAATGGATTATTACTTTTTGATTTTGAATATTTTATTTGGCCTAAAGAGATTAATTTTTCAACTGTAATAGGAAATTTCCAATTCATTGAGCTTCTTTGTGGCATAAGTGCAACTTGAGATCTATTTCTAGCTAAACTTTGCCCATCAATAGTTATATTTCCGATATCAGGATTATTTTGTCCTTGCAATAATTTCAAAAGAGTAGATTTGCCAGCTCCATTTGGTCCAACAAGAGCAGTTAGAGTTCCTGGTGTTATCTCAACTGATACTTTGTTTAAAGCTGGTTTACTTTTTTTTGAATAAGAATAAGTTAAATTATTTGCAATTAAAGTAGCCATTAAATAATATATTTAAATCAGTTAGACCTTTATTTTATCAATATTAATGAATCCATACTTATTTCATAACAATTGATACCGAATATTGCCATTAATAATGAAAATGATTATCATTTTTAAGTATTTAACGAATTTATTGAATGTCAATTTTTAAAAAAGTAATTTTCAGTAATAAGAAATCAAATGATTCTGTTATCAAAAACACTTTATTAGCTGGAACCATATTAATATCAACACTTGGTCCAGATGTTTTAGCGAAAGAAAAATCATATGTAGCTGTAGAGCCACTCACTTGCGATTTAGTAAAATCTATTGCCTTACCTTCTGATGAAGTAACCTGTTTGGTTGATAGAAAACAAGATGTTCATGACTTAAAAATCACTCCAAGACAAGCTCAATTACTTAACAATGCGGATAAAGTTTTTACTCTAGGGAAAGAGATGACCCCAAGCATGAAAAATTGGGAGGGTAAGCCTCAAACTGTTGTAATTGGTGTAAGTGCTATAGATGTAGATGACCATTCTGATCATGGTGGGCATGATGACCATGATGATCACTCTGCAGCAAAAGTAGATGATCATGATGGACATGACGACCATGATGATCACGCTGGACATGATGATCATGCAGAAGGATCATTTGAATGGGCAGGAAAATTTAAACTCTCTAAAGGCTCCTACAAATGGTCATTCGCAAAGGTAGGTGGAGAATATGCAGATCCAGCTATGAAAATGGTGATTCTCGAATCAAATGATATTGAATCTTCTGAAGAACTTGCTAAAGAACTTTTAGGTTCTAAGAAATCAATAAATAAAAAAAATAAAGGGACTCTTGTAGCTAGTAATAAAGCATATGTTCTTAATTTTGATCAAGGTAAGGAGAGTACAGTATTTAATGTAGAAATTGAGAAAGATGGCCAATATACATTCTTCACTGAACATATGCCTTTTGAGTTTGAAGCCGACGAACACTTCTTTAAAGATTTATCTAATAGCGATGTTGAACCAATTGCACAAGTTCCAGATGAAGGCGAAGGACATCACCACCACCATGATCACGGAGGGTTAGATCCTCATGTTTGGCATGATCCTCATAACATTATAAAAATGGGAGAAGTTGTAAGTAAAAGTTTAAAGAAAGATATCTCTGTTTTTAATAGATCTGACAGGAAATCAATCAATGCGAGCTTTGCTTCAGTAGATTCAACACTAGAAGAACTTGATAACTGGATTGTTGCGCAGGTCTCAACAATTCCAGAATCAAACAGAGTTATTGTATCTAAACATAAAGCAATGGAATATTACGGCGATGCTTTTGGATTTGAGACTATTAGCTTACTAGATTTTCTTGGTGACTCATCAAGTCTAAGACCAGACAATATTCAATCAACGTTGAAGATGCTTGATGAAGAAAATGTTAAGGCAATATTTCCTGAACAAATACCAGCTTCTAAGTTATTAAAAAACTTAAGTAGACAAAGTTCAGTTCCTTTAGCTTCTAATCAAATATTTGTTGATGGATTAATGATGACAGGGAATACAGTTTCAGTTGCTGTTCACAATACATGTACTATTGTTAATTCATTAGGTGGATCATGTGATAAAGAAGCTGGCTCAAAGCTTGAAGGCACCTGGAATTCTCTTCAAGATTAAACTTTTCTGTAGATAACGGTTATCATTCTCAATTAATGTCTAATATATTATTTATTAGACATTTTTTTATTTAAATTAATTGGTGAATGAGTATTAAAGAAAAAGTGCCTGTGACAATCCTCACTGGATTTCTTGGTTCTGGCAAAACGACTCTCCTTAATAGAATATTAAGCGAAGAACATGGTAAGCGAATCGCTGTAATTGAGAACGAATATGGAGAAGTTGGAATTGATCAAGGATTGGTTATAAACGCCGATGAAGAAGTATTTGAAATGTCAAATGGCTGCATTTGTTGTACTGTTCGCGGCGATCTTATTAGAGTCCTCGGTAATTTGATGAAAAGAAGGGATAAATTTGACTATGTTTTAGTTGAAACAACTGGATTAGCAGATCCTGGTCCAGTTGCCCAAACATTTTTTATGGATGAAGAAATCAGTTCTGAATTTACTCTCGACGGAATTGTAACTTTAGTTGATGCCGCTCATGTAGACCAACAATTAGGGAGGAGTGATGAGAGTTCAGAACAAGTAGCATTTGCAGATGTTTTAGTTTTGAATAAAACTGATTTAGTTTCTAATGAAGCTCTTGACAGTCTGGAATCAAGGTTGAGAGACATGAATCGAATGACTAGAATTATTCGAGCGGAAAATGCCCAAGTTCCTATTGATACAGTTTTGAATCTTAGTGCATTCGATCTAGACCAAATTCTAAAGCGTAGACCTACTTTTTTAGAACCTGAATATCCTTTTGAGTGGTCAGGAGTTTATGAGCTTGAGCCTGGAAAATATAAATTAAAACTTGAAGAAGGGCCTGATCCTGAGATGTCATTAGTAGCTTTCGCTAATCAAGGATTTAGTGAGGAAGAATTAAAAGAAGGAGCCGAAGCATCTGTAAGACTTTATGCAGAAAAAGCTAAAAAATTGGAACCTGGAAATACTATTCCATATGATGAGCATGTAAGTCTTAAATTAGAAGAAAAAGGATCTAAATCTTTTATTTTAGAGGTTGAAAAATCTTCAAAAGTTGGATTATTTACACAACATACTGCTGAAGAATTCAATATGAAAGTGCTCAAAATAGATCGCCAAAATAATATAAAGGAAATCCCTTTTAAAACAGAAAGAAACTGGGTGGCAGAACATGAACATGATGACGAAGTTGGATCAATTGCAATAGAGCGTTTTGGGGATGTTGATCCTGAAAAGTTGAACACTTGGATGGGAAGACTTCTTTCTGAGAAAGGGGTTGATATATTCAGGACAAAAGGTTTTATTAGTTATTCTGGCAATCCACGCCGAATAGTCTTTCAAGGGGTTCATATGTTATTCACTGCCCAGCCAGATAAAGAGTGGGGTAATGAACCACGCAGAAATCAACTAGTGTTTATTGGAAGAAACCTTGATGAAAAAGAGATGCAAGAGGGATTTGATAAGTGCCTGATATAGAACCATTTAGCCCCAGAGGCATGTTTCATGAGGGATGGTCAGCTGAAGTTGATGATTATGCAATAGTTTGTGGTTGGGCTTTAGGAGGAAAGCTATTTATCGTTGGAGACGTAGTGGGAGGACTTTATGGTTTCGAAGGAGATACAGGTAAGCTTATTTGGAAAAAAGATGAATCCCATACTGGAGGTCTACTTGCAATGTCTATCCATCCAAATGGAGAGATTTTTGCAACATCTGGACAAGACGGAATAGTTCGCATATTAAATTGCAATAATGGGAAGGAAATAAAAGCCATTAACCTTGGAAAAGGTTGGGTAGAACATTTAAGTTGGTCAAATGACGGTTTATTTTTGGCCATAGCTTTTTCCAAAAAAGTATATGTATTTAATCAAGATGGTAATGAAGAATGGGTTTCAGAAGAACATCCAAGTACCGTAAGTGCAATATCGTGGTCAAATAAAAATGAATTAGCAACTGCATGTTATGGACGAGTAACTTTCTTTGATGTAGCTAATAAAAAGACCAATCAGAAACTTGAATGGCAAGGCTCACTAGTGTCGATGAAGTTAAGCCCTGATGGAGATATAGTAGCCTGTGGCAGTCAAGATAATTCAGTACATTTCTGGCGTAGATCAACTGGACAAGATGCTGAAATGACAGGTTATCCAGGGAAGCCTTCTCACCTTTCATTTGACGATACTGGCATGCTATTAGCAACTAGTGGTAGCGAAAGAATTACTGTTTGGAGTTTTTCAGGTAATGGTCCTGAAGGAACTATGCCTGGAGAATTAAGTCATCATACTGAACCAATTTCTAGCCTATCTTTTTCTAACAAAGGTTTGCTTGTTGCCTCAGGATCAAGAGATGGTTCAGTAGTAGCTAGTTTTCTTAAAAACGATGGAAATGGGGATCCTGTTGGAGCTGCTTTTGCTGGAGATTTAGTTGGCGATATTGCATGGAGACCCGATGATTGTGCTTTAGCTGCAGTTAATGCAAAAGGTATTGTAACTGTTTGGAATTTTAAAGTACGTACTAGTTCTTTTTAAAAGAGATTTAAGTACTTACTAGCTTATTAATTTACCAATAATTATTTTTCAAATGTCTCTCCATACAAATCACTTCGCAATCATTATCTATACCTTTTGGATGAATATCGCAATATGAAAGACATTGTAAATATTCATCTATAGGATTATTAATATCAATATTTTTCTGATTATTTTGAATTTTTGAATTAGTCATAAATAGATTTCCTCAAATCATTTAGCGTTAACATAAACGAAGAGAATAAGAAAAGAAATAAGCAAAACTTCCTAAATAATAAGCATGAAATATTTATTATTTGAAACTTAAAATAAACAAATTGATTACCAATATCGTACATTTTGCATTAAAAATCAATGCGTATAAAAACGGATTGTTAATTAAAAATATTTGGATTAATTTATGAATGTTGAGTTTTAGGAGGTCTTTCAAAATGATCGATAGCCTGCCTGCAATTTCGGAATAATACCGAACTGATTTGATTAACTGCTCCAATTATTTTTTATTAATGTCTGAACTTACTTCTTCTGCATCGTTTAGGTGCCCTATAAGAAAAAGTTCAATACTAGAGTCTTTGCCCCAGTTAAAAAATTTAGTTATTTAAGGTAAGTTTTAGCTGAAGAATAATTAACAACTAGGATCAATGATTCAGGCTGGTTGCTAATTTAGATAGATAAAATAAGTAAGAGAATAAAAAGGAGAGCTTTTAAAAGCCCTCCTTTTTTTAATTGAGAAAGAAAATAAATTTGGCATTATTATTTTTCTTGAGCTATTAATTGTAAAAAGAAATTAATTAAAATAAGGAATAAAAAAGTGTCAAACAAACTTAGATATTTCTCTGAATTAATTGCTAGCTTTATGATTGAGATTGAATACAAAAAAGTTATTAAGAAATTAAAGAAATATGATCTTATTGCAGATGTTGACGATCAGAGATTCCATCATTTCTCTTCTTTGTAATGAGATTCAATTTTATCTATCCGATTAAAAAAATATTACTTCTAAAAAATATTTATTTAAATTCCAAATCTTTTTTAAAGATAATAATTCATATTTCTAATGGGAGAAATGAAAATTGTTTGAATCAATGAATAATTATTATTGTCCATACTGTAATCCTAAATATCAATTTCATAAGAAATCATCATCTGGAGAATTAATATGTGGTTTATGCGGAGACCCTCTAGTTAAAAAAAGCTTTATTAAATTCAATCGAATAATTGCTATTTTAGCCTGCTTTTCATTAATTCTACCTTTAATGTACACGTTTAATATTTTAATTAAAAACCAGATAAATCCTCCTGGACGAAATTACCAAGCCAATTTAATTTCAATACGCAAACCTTAAAATGAAAAACATCAACCTCTACAAAGGGATTTACTTAAACAAGAATCATTATCTTCAATTTGTTTTTTAATACTATTATTATTTAATTCTTTTTCTATATTTAATGTTTTAACTGATTCTTTGCAATGGTTCTTACATCCACCATTCAAAAAGTTATGAGCTTTTGAAAAGTTAGTATTTGTTATTAAAATAAAAAACAATAAATTAACTATTTGTTCTACTTTAAATTTCATTTTCAATTTATATTTAACAATCATAAATAAAATGTATTAGTTCCAAGGGGTGTTAATAAGTCCCCAAATATCAAAAAAGAAAAATAGAACCGCGATAACTACTAAATCCCAAGCTCTCTCTCTAAATGCCCAAGGAGCAATAAAAACTTCTCCTAAACCATGAAGTGCAGCTCCAGTAGGAAGATGATCCAAAACAAGTAAACTATGAGAGAGAATAAAAAGTAAACTCGCAAAATATCTAAAAAAAACAAATTGCCAATTGCCTGAGTTCATGTTTTTTTGATTTTTAAAAAATATACTTCAATGAATAAAATAATTAAATAGATTATCTTTGTAGATATTTCTTTTTGTATTATTAAATACTAATTTGAGTTTCAAGCTAAAGTAAATAGTTAATAAATGAAGAGATATATGTTTTCAAATTATCGTCCTAAAAATAGTTTTGATGAATATTTTAAAGACAATGTAAATTCTGCTAGAGAAATTTTAACTCCATTATTATCTTCCCTTAATAATATGGGTTTAGCCGAACTTAACAGAAATCACTCTGCAGCAAAGAAATTATTACTAAGACATGGAGCAACTTTTAGGTTAAACGACACCGGCTTAAAAGGGACAGAGAGGATCTTACCTTTTGATCCTTTACCGAGAATAATAAGTAAGGAAGATTGGATAACGTTAGAAAAAGGCTTAGATCAGAGACTTGAGGCAATAGATTTATTCTTAGATGATATATATAACTCTCAAAATATTATTAATGATGGAATAATTCCAAGAGAGTTAATTGAGAGCTCAGATGGATGGAGACCTCAAATGTTAGGTTTTAAGCCTCCATTAAATAAATGGTGTCAAATATCAGGACTTGATTTAATACGAGACGGAAATGGTACTTGGCATGTATTGGAAGACAACTTAAGATGTCCCTCTGGTGTAGCTTATTTTTTAGAGAATAGATTAGTGATGAAGAATATCTTCCCTAACCTTTTTTCTGGAAGAATAGTTAAACCTATTGATGAATATCCATCATATTTACTAAAAACTCTCCAAGAACTTGCTATCTGGACTGACACACCAAAAATAGTCTTGTTAACTCCTGGAATTTTTAATAGTGCATATTTTGAACATAGTTATCTAGCTCAAGAAATGGGGGTTCAATTAGTTCAAGGTCATGACTTAGTTTGTATTGATAACTATGCTTACTTAAAGACTACTTCTGGATTAAAGAGGGTTGATGTAATTTATAGAAGAATAGACGATGATTTTTTAGATCCTATTCATTTTAGAAAAGATTCATATTTAGGAGTTAGTGGATTACTAGACGTTATGAGAGCAGGTCATATCGCTCTTGCAAATGCTCCTGGAACTGGATTAGCAGATGATAAGATGATTTATTCTTTTGTTCCAAAAATAATAAAATATTTTTTAGATGAAGAACCCATTATAAAAAATGTTGAAACTTATCTTTGCTATTACGAAAAGGATAGAGAATATGTTTTAAAAAACCTTCCAAAACTAGTTGTAAAATCCGTCTCTGAGGCAGGAGGTTATGGAATGTTAATTGGACCCCAATCAACTACGAATGAGATTAATGAATTTTCTGAAAAAATTAAAAAAAATCCTAGAAATTTTATAGCTCAACCTACGCTGGAACTTTCTACAGTCCCTTCATTATGTGATGGGGAACTTTATCCTTGCCATGTGGATTTAAGACCTTACATCTTAAGGGGGGGGGATTCTTGGATAAGTCCTGGAGGTCTAACAAGAGTAGCTTTAAAAAAAGGCTCATTAGTAGTTAATTCTTCTCAAGGAGGAGGATGTAAAGATACATGGGTTGTGGGAAATTAATATGCTTTTAAGTAGGGTAGCTGAATCTCTTTACTGGATTAATCGTTATTTAGAACGTGCTGAAAACATATCTCGCTTCGTTGAAGTTAGTGAAGCGATGTCTTTAGATTGTCCTCCTGGGAGTGCAGAACCCTGGCTGCCACTTATTGATGCTTCAAGTGACAGAGAAACTTTTGATTCAAGATTTCCAGAAAAAAAGCCAGAGGATGTTATTAATTTTTTAATTAGAGATCGTATAAATCCAAACAGTATAATCTCTTGTATTCAAATGGCTAGAGAAAATGCAAGGCAAATAAGGGATGTTATGACATCTGAAATGTGGGAACAGATAAATACCTTATATTGGAATTTACAAGATGGTGAATCAATATGGGATCTTTCAAGGCAGGAGCAATTAAGCGAAATTAGAAGAGGATGTCAATTATTTTATGGCATTACAGATGCAACTATGAGCAAAGATCTTGCATGTCAATTTAGTATTTTAGGAAGATTACTTGAAAGAGCTGATAAGACATCAAGAATCTTAGATGTAAAATACTATTTATTACTACCAAGTTTAGATGAGCTTGGAGGCGTACTTGATGAGTTGCAATGGATTGCTCTTTTACGTTCTGCAGGAGCTTATCAAATGTTTAGAAAAGCAGAACAAAACTCTATTAAGCCTAACTCGGTAGCAAGATTTCTCTTGTTAGATAATAATTTCCCAAGATCTGTTAGATATTGTTTGGATGGTATAAGTAATACACTTAAGATGATAGATAATAATCCAATTTCAGATAATCCCTCAAAACTTGAATGCATGAGAGGTTTACTTAAGGCAAAGTGGAGTTATATCAGAATTGAAGATATAATTAATAACGGACTTCATGAGGCTATTGATTCATTACAAATTGATTTAAACAAACTGCATAACCTCATACAAGATAAATATTTTATAAATAAAGAATTTGATTAATGAAAATAAAATATATCCATAACCTTGAATATTCTTATGAGGAATCAGTGCAATTAGGGGAACATAGATTATGTATCAAGCCAAGATCTCACGGATTTCAAAAATTGATAAATTTTGATTTAAATATATCTCCAAAACCTAAGTTACTTTATCCTTTACTTGCAGCAAGTGGGGAAGAGATTAGTAGAATTACTTTTGAGGGTTATGCGAATTGCCTCTCTATAAAAGCAGTCAGCGAGGTTGAGACTCTTAAACATCCAGACATTTTTGATGGCGTTAAAGAAAGAGACTTAACATTACCTTTTTGTAGAAGCATCATAAATAGGGACTTACAAGGTGCTCTAGAAGGATGGATGCCTAATGGTCAGCACGATCCTTCTGCTGTTGAATTAGCTCAAGAGGCATTGGCAGGAAGTCATAATAATGCATTATCATTCACCTATCAATTAATCGAAATTATTCAAGATCGAGTAAAGTACACTAAAAGACATGCAGGCCCAGCATGGCCAGCCAGCAGAACTCTTAAAGAAAGGGTTGGGTCATGTAGGGATTTAGCTATGTTGATGGTTGAGGCTTGCAGATCAGTAGGTATTCCAAGCAGATTTGTCAGCGGTTATCACTTTGAAGATCCCTTACCAAATAAGTTAGATTTACATGCTTGGACTGAATTATATATCCCGGGTGCAGGATGGAGAGGTTTTGACCCAAGTGGTAAAGGATTAATAGACGAAAGGTATTTAACATTAGTATCTTCTTCAAAATCCAACCTTACGGCTGTAATAACAGGAAATTTTAAGGGGAGAATAAATCTAAAAAATAATTTATCTTGGGAAATAAAGCCTCTAGAAATTAATTAATGAATTATTATAAATTATTAAATTGTTTATAATAATTTTAAAAAATTTTTAATCATCTATTTATAAATATGTTTCATATTTAGTGTTAACTGATACGTTAGTTTAAATATTTATCTGTTTTCATTTGTTTAATATATCAAATAAATTGAACTCAACTTTAAAAATCGAACTTGTAAAGCCAAACAAATCTCAAATGTTTGAACTTAAAAGTTACGAAAAATTTCGTGATACCGAAGATGTTAGATTTTTCGATATTAGTATTAATGATTCAAATTTTAGAGACTTAGTAATTCATAAAGGTCCAGCTGTAAGTCCTCCTAATGATAAGGAATTAGGGAGTTGGCAGTTTTATATTCATCACAATCAAGAGGATAACTTATTAGCTATATCAGGAGGAAGAACTTTTTATCTTGTAAACTTTGGCTGGGAATATCCTTTCTATAAAGTAAGATTAGAATCTTGTGGATTAATCTTAAAAATCCCTAGAGGAACATTTCACAGATCTGTATCTGATGCAAATGGTTCTATTGTTTTAAATCAAGCAATAAGAGATAAAGAAGGTAGTGTTGAATCTGAGTTCAAAGTTATAAATAGTAAAGATAATAAAAAACTCCAAGATTGTATAAAAAATCTTGAACCAAAATTTAAAATTTATAGTGTTAAATAATCTTAAAAACACTATTCAAATTTAAAAATTAATCTAAATAATAAGCTTATTAATATAAAATAAATGAACAGTAAAAACTCTATATGAAACTATTTACCTATTTAAAATATTTTTTTTGTGTAGCTTTTTCTTTCTTAATTCTGTCAGCACCTGTTTTTGCAGGAGCAAATGTTGCCGTTAAAGGAGAGGGGGATGAAGTTCCTAGTTATGTAAGATCTAATATAACTGGGTTTGATTTTCATGGAGAAGATCTTCATCTATCTTCAATAGCAGGTGCTGTAGCAAGAGATGCTGACTTTAGTGAAGTTGATCTTCATGGAACAACATTAACATTATCTGACCTAAAAGGTTCCAATCTCAAAGGCATTGATCTGACGGATACCCTAGCTGATAGAGTCAATTTCCAAAAAACAGATTTAAGAAATTCAATTTTAGTAAATATGATTGCTTCTGGAAGTAGTTTTGCTGGGGCTCAAATAGACGGAGCAGATTTCTCTTACGCAATTCTTGATAGTGAAGACCAGAGAAATCTTTGCAAAATTGCTGATGGTGTTAATCCTACTACAGGAGTTTCAACAAGAGATAGTCTCGAATGTAATTGATTAGTCTCAAATTAAATATATTTTTTTTTACCATTGATATATTTAAATATTTTTTGATCTTGGTCTACATAAATAATTTCTCCATTTAATTTAGACTTCTTAAATTTTGCAAGTCTTGCTCTATGAATATTAGATTTTCTATTTATGGTTTCTTCATTATCATAAAGTCCAATATTAATATTAATATTTGGATCTAAAGATGTTCTTTCATCATCTCTGGAGAAAATTTTTTGGATATTTGATTCTTTACTAAGGAGTTTTTGTTTAACTTTAAATAAATTATTGTTCTTATTTTTTTTTAAATATAGTATTTTCCTAATTAATAAAATTAATACTAAAACAAATAAAACTAATATAAAATTCATTTAATTTTAATTTTAAAATCAAATCCCAAGCTGCTTTTAGTCGTTAATATTTCTTTTTTAAAAATGCCATATGTAAAAAGGGCGGATAAGGTTTTTAGAGCTTTAAAAATTAAGACAGATAGAAATAATATGAAAACAATAATTGAATCAATAAGGGTATCTCTTTTTTTATTTAATAAATTATTCATAAATAATTTTACCTAGCTATAGTTTATCAGCAATTTATATGGTCCAAAATGTTTACTACAATTACTACCCAGTATTTTAGCAAGATCTAAACTTTCTTCTATACTCCATTTCGAAGCGAATCCATAAAGAATACCAGCGGCAAAAGAATCCCCGCATCCATACGAATCAACCTTATTTTTTTTATTTACAATAGCTTTATATCTACCTCCAGGGGAAACAATACCTCCATTCTCTCCTTCTGTTTTAATAACAAATTTCGGCTTTACTCTTAATTCATTTAAAGAAAATACTTCTCCGGGATCAAGGTTACTTCCAATTAATCCATCTAAAAATATCCTAGATTCATTAATAACATTTAAACCTACTCTAGGAGTAGTACATAATGCTTTAGCAACCCTTGCTTTTTTAAATATTTCCTTATCAGCTGCTGTAATAAATATCCCATCCATATCATTAAGAGTACTCCAATCTAAACGATCTTTATGATTTGGGGCCAATCTATCTCCAATAATAGTAATAGATCTTTCGCCATCAGAATCAATTAAACTGAAACCTTTTCTTGTTGGTTTATCACGCCATGCTACATGTAGTTTAATACCCATTTTTTCGAGAATATTTAAACATTGATTTCCATAAAAATCATCTCCTAAAGCAGTAAAAAAGTGGACTTCGCTATTGGTTAATTCTCGAAGTCTTTTTGCAATTACAGTTCCTCCTCCAGCAGGACACTCTAGAGATTTTTTTGAATGCGAAATTAATCCTGGTTTTGGAAGTTGATCAACTTTAATAAAATTTATCCATTCAATATGACCAATAACAGCAAACTTTAAGTTCCCTTTTGTAATTTTATAATCCTGGAATGAATTCTTTTCTTCAACAATCATATGTTTTTAAATACTATTATTAGGGTAAATATAATTTGCAGATGAATTCATTAAACATTTTAAAAGATAATAAACAAACTCTATCTTATATTTATCTTTTTTTATCTATCTTTGGAGCAATACTTCCTATGATGGCTAATTTTGATTTTGCCGTAGAATATGGTAATAGTTTTGATATAAAAAACTTTATTTCATTGGCGAATGCCAACCCTGCAGCTGAATCCATTTCGAGAGATTTATTGATTGGAGCTAGTGCAGTTTTTATTTGGATAGTGAATGAATCTAAAAAATTGGATGTAAAAAATATGTGGATAGTTTATCTTGGGACGTTTTTAATTGCATTTGCCTTCTCTGCTCCTTTTTTCTTATTTCTTAGAGAGAGAAGAATAATTGAACTAGAAAAATAAATAAGTATGATTTTTAAATAAATTCTTAAAATAATTTTTTCAAAATTATCGTAAACATTGATAAACAGAGAAAGGAGATAGATCCCCATATTATAGATGCATAACCAAAAAGATCTAAAACCCTACCTGATATAAATGGTCCAAAGAAATATCCCATTGCGAAACATTGGGATAAAAGTGCAAGTGCATATCCTTTTTTATTTGAAGGAGCAATGCTGAAAACAATATCAGTGGAAGTTGGGAGAAAGGAAGATGTGCCTAAACTAATTAAAATTATTGCTATAAATATAAAATAAAAGGCACTAACATTCAAAAAGCTCGAAATAAATAATAAAAGCGAGGCAAAGGAAAAGTTGAGCAAACTAAATTTCAATCCAAACAACTTTCCTTTTGTTGATATCCATGAACCAATTGGCCATTGTAGAATTAATAATAGTATCAACTGAAAAGAAATTATTAAACTAATAAGCTGGTCATTAATGACTTCTCTGTAAACCCCACCCTTAACTAGATCAAGAGGTAATGTCACCTGAATTAAAGCGAGAGATGTAGTTATCAAGACTATAGATGTAACAATTAAAATTGAATTTTTGTTCCAGCTTTCTTGATTCGATTTAATAAGATCTAAAACCTTTTTTTTAGAATTTTCTAATGTTTTTTTAATTGAAACTTTATTTCTTTTAAGTAAAAAAATAATTGCGAACATACAAAATATATCATTTATAAAAATCGATTTGAGATATAAAAAATTATTCATTAAACCCCCAATAAATACTCCTAAAAATATCCCCAAAGCCTCAGAACTTCTTACTAAAGCATAAGCTTTTCTAGTATCGATAGGATGGCAGAAATATGGAACTACAAACTCAGCAGTAGGCCAATATATTCCAGCGGCTGCTCCAATTAAAGCTTGTCCAATTATGTAAAAGTAAATATCTTTAGAAATAATTAGAAAAAAACCTGCTGTAATATTTATTAATGCAGAGATAACCAACGGAATATGAATTTTGGCTATTTTATTTAAGTAATTACCTGTAAAAAACCTTGTTAAAGTACCTAAAATTGCAGATATTGTAAATCCTATGCCAATCTCAGTTGCTGAAAACCCAAGACTATTGAAAATAAGGGATGTTAAATAAATGACGCCCCCTGCTCCAAATGAAGCAAAAAATCTTATTTTAGTAATTAACCTTAAATGAAAAGGAAATTGACTCCACCAAAGTCTGCTAATTAGGAATTTATTCGAGATAGACACAATTGAAATTCATTCTTGTACTTTTTTTAAGTTTCTTTAGTTTTTATTCAGCTAATAAATCCAAGGCTGCTGAAAAGATAAATATAAAGTTCGAGGAAATGTCAATCCCTTTGACTATAAATCAGTTATCAAACTTTGAAGAATCTAATAATGATTCTACAGAAGTAATTGATTGGTTTAAGCAAAATGGATTCTTAAAAGTATTTGATCTATCAAAATTTTTAAAGTTCCCAGTTTTTAAAGAAGAGAGTTTAAACCGACAGGTTTTAAGAAGTTGGGTAGGTAGAGAGATTCTTTCAGAATTAAGTAATACTATTTTGGTACCGAATGATAAAGATGGAGTTGAAGTTTTTAATACTATAGAAAATTTATTAGAAGTCAAAAAGGAAGTTTCAACTTTAGACATAATAAAGGGTTTACCTTCAGAAGAAATTTCATTAGATCTAGATAATCTAATTTCAATAGTTTCTTCATGGAAAAAGGAACTGGCAATGCAACAAAATCTAACACTAAAATTAGATTCCCTAGAAAAAACTAATAATTACTTTTCAAAGAAGCTCATAAAATATAATCCGGATCTTATAAAAGTTAATAAGAAAATTTATACTACTCATAGAGTTGAACCTTTAAAAATAGAAATATGGAAAGATAACAAGGACATATCTGAAAAAGATCTAATTATATTTATGCCAGGACTAGGAGGCGATATTAATAATTTCAGATGGATCGGGAGGGAATTAAGCAAAAGAGGATGGCCTGTACTATTTATAGACCACAAAGGGAGTAATTCTATAGCTCTTTTGGAAGTGCTAGAAGGCAGTAATACTATCCCTAGTAGCAATGATTTTTTCTTAAATCGTATCAAAGATCTAGATGCAATAATAAAAGCTAATAATGTTGGGAAATTTGGATTAGAAAATAACTCTTATATTTTAATGGGGCATTCATTAGGCGCTTTAATAGCTTTTTTATATGAAGGTAATTTACCTAAAGAAAATCTCGAAGATAGATGTAACCAAGCTCTAAAAGATTTTGCAGTAACAAATTTGTCAAAGCTACTACAATGTCAATTAAAAGAAATACCATTACCTGAAATAAATAATTTAAAGAAGGCAAATGCGATTATAGGATTTAATCCATTCGGCAGCATAATCTGGCCAAAAGAAAAAGATTCTGGAATTGAAATGCCAGTGCTATTTATTGGAGGGACTTATGACCTTATTACTCCATTAATAAGTGAGCAATTCAATGTATTTCTTTCAACGAATTCTAATCCATTAAATAGATTTTTAATTATTGAGGGGGCAAGTCATTTCTCTCCAATAAGAATTAATAATGAGAATTTAGAAAATCACGAAAGTATTGATATCTTTAGGGTTAATAAATCTTTTATTGGATCAAATCCTAACTTCGTTCAAAATTTATCTTTAAAAGTTATAGTTGAATTCCTTGAAAATTTAAAAAATAATGAAAGCATTGAAATTATAAAAAATCAAAAAGAAAGTAATCTTGATTTTCATATTTTAGATAGAAAAACATTGAAACAAGTTCTCAAAAATTAATACTCAATTCTTGGGTCTAATAAAGCAATAAAAATATCAACAAAAAGATTTAACGAAACTATTAATAAAGAAGTAATAATAACTATTCCTTGTACAACAGTATAATCACGTTGGGAAATTGCTTCATGTAATCTTAAAGCTATTCCTGGCCAGGAAAAAGTTACTTCAAAAAGAAGTGCTCCGCCTGCCAAAGAAGCTATTGTTAAACCAGAAATTGTAACAATAGGCAAAAGTGCATTAGGCAAAGCGTGATTTAAGATAATTTTTCTTCCTGTAATTCCTCTACATAGAGCGGCATTAACATAATCGCTTTTTATTGCCTTGTCTAAATTTAATCTTAAAGATCTACTAAAAATACCGCTCAAAAGAAACCCAAGTGTTAAGGAGGGGAGTGCTAAATGATATAAGCTATCTCTCAAATAGATAAGATTATTATCAAGAAGACTATCTAGAACTAAAAAGCCTGTTATCTGAGGTTGGCTATGAATAATTGGGAATCTACCGCCAATTGGAAAAATTCTAATGTTTACAGAGAATATTAATTGAGCTAACATTGCCCCCCAGAATGGTGGAATTGAATATGAAGAAATCCCTATTAATCTAACAATATAGTCTCTTTTTTTTCCTTTATTTTTTAAACCTAAAAATCCTAAAGGAAAGCCTATTAGGATTGCAAAAAAGATTGAAAAGATGCCTAGTTCAAGACTTGCTGGCAATGACTTGAGAATAATTTTAAGAACTGATTCTTGAGTACTTAAAGACTCTCCAAAATTTAAGTGCAAAATATTATTAATGTAAGATAAATATTGATTTAGAAGGGAATCACTTAATCCTAATTTATCTCGAAGAAGTTCCCTTGAAACTTCATTTGCCCCAGATCCTAAAATTGCATCAACGGGATCACCTGGAGCAATTCGCAACAAAATAAAAACTAATGTAGATATTATCAACAACATCAAAGGTATTAAAGAAATTTTAAATAAAGAGTATTTAAAAAGTTTATTTAGATCTCTACTCATCGATAAATTCAAGATCACTCATTGAAATAATTCCTGCTCCATTAAAAATAGGCTTTGATACTTCATTTCTAGACCAAGCTTTTTGAGAGGAAATCCATATTGGAATATAAGGTATTGATTCAGATGCTATCAACTCAATCTCAGTTAAATTAGCTAATCTTTCTCTTCCACTTGTATTTTCGCTCTCAAGAAATAATTCCTCTACTCTATCTGACCCCCAAAAACTTCCACTATAAACTGATTCTCCTTTTTTACAAATTTCACCATCTAAATCACTGCAACTTAGAAGAGGAGTTAAGTATGCTTCAGGATCAGAATAAGCACCTGTCCAATCAAGAATAACTGCTGTGTAAATTCCTAAATTTAGATTTTTATAAATAGTGGTGGACTCTACTCCATTTAGTCGAATATTGATACATTCATTCAAAATATTTTTTATATCTTCTTGCCAAGAAAGTGCAATAAGTTTATCAGCAGCTACATTAGATCGATAAGTAAGGGGAAAGTCTAAAATATTACCATTACAATAACCTTCTTTTTGAAGTAAAACTTTTGCCTCTTTAGGATCATATTCTGGCCACAATTCATTTTTATTTCTTTTTAAAATTGTAGGGACAAGTGATCTGGATGGTTTCCTTAATCCATAACTTACTTTATTGCTAATTAAGTCTCTATTAAGACTTTTAGCAACTGCTAACCTTACATTCCTATTATTTAATGGATAAGAATTTGTTCTAAGACTAATAAAACTTATTTCAATTTCAGGACTATTCCCTTCTTTAATTTCTTTATTTTTGCTTAGCGAATTTAAATTATTTCTTTGACTATCATCGATTGAATTTGATAAAAGAACATCAATTTGTTTACTTTTTAAAGCTCCGAAAAGAGAAGAAGAATTGGAATAGCCAATAAAACTAACCCCTTTATTATTAGGTTTATCACCCCAATAATTTGCATTTGGATCAATTATTTGAATTTCATTTGAAAATCTCTTCAATATATACTTCCCAGTACCAATAAATTTATCGTTTAAAAATTTATCAGCGTAGTCTTTATAAAAAGTCGGTGAAATAGGTGTTAAATTTACAGATGTAAGTAAACCGTTAACAGAACTAGAGGGCTTATTTAAATTAATGATTAGCTTATATTCACTTGGTGTTTCTATTGATTTAATTTTATTCCCCAAAATATAATTCATTGTTCCAATTCTTTTAAATCTATCAAAAGAAAACTTTATCGCCTTTGAATTAAATAAAGTCCCATCATGAAAAAGAACATTCCTTCTTAGATTAATTATTATTTGAAGTTTATCCTCTGAAAAAACCGGCATCCCAGCAGCTAATTCAGGAATTAATTCTCCTTCTGAATTCAATTCATACAAAGTATCTCCAAGAGAACTTAATAGTTGAATTGATTTAAGAGTGCTTGCCCTAGCAGGATCTAAAGATTCTATTTTACCTGAACTTGCTACTATAATTCTTTTGGATTTACTATTAGGAACGCAAGAATACTGCGATAAGGAAATTAAGAAAATGAAGGCAGCTGTTATAAAATTATTTTGCATACTTTTTATATTTAAGAAATTTACTTTTCGCTAACATTTTTAGAACAAAAAGTTTGAACAGTAATTTGATTGATTTCCAGAGAAAATGTTTTTTTAATTTCTAAATCAAA
>QCUW01000021.1 GCA_003210695.1 Prochlorococcus sp. AG-679-P15
GTATCTGATATTTGAAGCAATTTATCTAACGATTCTGCCCTATCAGATAATGGTAATTCCATCAATTTGCGGGGATTTATATCCCATCCGATGGTATTCCCCCATAAATGAGCAGAATAACTGTAGAGATGCATTCCAATCCTTCCAAGACCAACAATTCCCAATGTCTGACCTGAGATCTCATGTCCTTTGAGATATTCTCGTTCAATATCCTGTTTCCCCTTTGAAATACTTCCCATGTAAAGTCCAAAGTTCCTATTTATCATTATTGAGAGTGCTAAAGTTAACTCAGAAGTTGATTTTATCTGGTCTATTTTGCTAACTAGATCTTTTAAACTAAAAACTTTTATGCCTTTTTGATGAATAGCCTGCAGGTCAATGTGAGTCAACCCAGTAGTTGGAGTAATAATATAATTTAGGTTTGGGAACTTAGTTAATACGTTTTCACTAACAAATGTTCCTAGCTTAACTACAAGAATTTCAGTCAATAAATCATCTTTTTTTGGCCAACCATAGGTTACTTTTCCAATGGATTTGTAAATACTAATTGCATATTTAGAATAACCTTCTGGTTCCGCTATTCGAATCATAATTTATGAAATTTCTTAAGATGATTTAATTGCAATTTCTTCAATAAAGCTACTATTCTTTCAGCCGCTTTTCCATCTCCATACAAATTAGATGGCGGATAAAAGCATTGATTTAACTGTTTTTCACAAGCTGAAAGTAAATCTTTTGTGGAGAAATTTGGATGAATTACATTAGATGAATATTCCCGTAAATTTTGACGTTCACCCACTAAAACAACTGGTATACCGATAAAGCTAGAGTCTCTTAGAAATGATGAAGAATTGCCAAGGCATAAAGAAGAGAATCTCATAAGGATAATATATTCTCTATGCGAAATATTTGAAAATAAGTGAATATCTCTTGAATCAAGTTTGTTAAGCTCCTCCTCAATATGATCCGAACCAGCGTCGGAATTAGGCTTAATCCATATAGTGGTTTTTTTTAACGAGCATACTACCTGACATAAAATCTTAATTCGTGAACTTTCAATATCTGCAGTTGTTGTAGTTGGATGGTAACAAACTAGTATATATTCATCTAATTCATTTATACCAGTAATTTTTTCAATTAATTCATTTTTTTTTATTTTGCTATGTTTCCCTATAGCCATAATATAATCTCCGCAAGGACATCCAACATTGAATACATTTATAGGATCTTCTCCAAGTTGACAAACTATCTCTTTACTTCTTTTTGTGGCAACAAAATGATAATTAGCAAGTTTAGAAATCGAATGGCGAATATTATCATCTATAGAGCCTGAAAGTTCACCACCCTGAAGATGTGCAATAGGTACATTCATATATGAACCTGCAATTGCTATGCCAAGGGTTTCGTATCTATCTCCTATTATTAAGATTAAATCGGGTACTTCAGTCTCTATAGTATCGCAAGCCATTTTTATTGCATTAGAGGTTGTATAAGCCATGCTTTTGTGAGTTCTTTCTCCATGTTCTATAGGCAACTTATATTTAAATATCAAGCCATCCTTTTCGAAACTTTCTACAGGCAATCCAAATTTTGACTCGACTGTTGTTCCTGTCGCTACTAAAGTCAAATCAAAGTCAAGATCATTATTTAGTAATTCTAAAACGGGAGCTAATCTTCCATAGTTTGCTCTATTAACAATGAAGCAGAGAATTTTCATAAGAAATGATCGACCTTAAAAGGCTCATCAAATGCTATATCTTTTATTAATCTTTTTTTTAAGATGTCTGACTTTTGGTCAAGGCGTAGGCCACCTCCAGGCTTCTTATAAACGATACAGCTATCGTCAATAATCTCTCCTTTCTTTAGACTTTTTGATGCCACTAGACTTCTTCCAAATAGCTCCTTTGTTTGATTAAGATCAAAAGCAATACTATCTTTATCTTTCTCATTTTTCATTTCAAAAAACTTGTCCCTGAAAGAACAAATTTCATGAAGCTGTTCAATAGTTAAAGATGAAGTTGTGTCTGGACCAAACATAAGTTTATTCCAGCATATATGTACTTCTAGAAATTCAGCTCCAAGCGCACAGGCGGCCATCCCAACATGTAAATCTCCTGAGTGATCGGACAAACCAGAGCTACAGTTAAACTTACTCCTAATCCTTGAAATATTTTTTAATCCAACCTCTGAAAGAGGACATGGATATTTGCTTGTGCATTGGAGGATTGTAATTTCATTATGAAATTGTCTACAAAAATCAAATGATTTTTGAATCTCATTCCAAGTAGACATCCCAGATGAAATTATCATCATCTTACCTGTTCTCAAGCAGGCTTCTAGCAATTCGTAATTATTAACTTCCCCACTACCAATTTTGAATGCTTTAACATCTAATTCCAAGCATTTTTTTACACTCTTTATAGAAAATGGGCTGATAATTAAATCAATACATTCTTCTTTGCAAGCTTTATTAATGATTACCCATTCATCATCTCTAAATTGGATTCGTTTCCAATATTCATAACGACTATTGTCTTGTGGGAATATATTTACTCTGAATTTATCTTTCTTAGTAGACTCCTCACTGGCGATATGATGTTGGAACTTAACAGCATTTGCTCCAGCTTTTTTTGCTGCCTTTATAAAATTAAGAGCATTACCTAGGCTCCCATCATGGGCCTGAGCAATTTCAGCGATAATATACATAGAACAGATACATATTTGTCAAAGTCGCATTAAATTTGGCAGCTCTCTTGGAAATACATTCTTGAGATCATAAAATACTGTAGTTGAAGAACTTCTCATCATTAGATCTTCGACTTTAATTCTTCTGTATTCATTATGAGCTACAGCCAATATAATTAAATCATAGCAAGAATCAACAGTTTGATCCCAGCCAACGCAATCCTGGATATTACATAAATCATTCGGAATTTTTCTATTTGATATCTCTAAAATTGGATCAGTAAGATTAGTAATAACTCCATAAGTTCTGAGGCAATTATATAACTCAATAGATTTTGAATTTCTTAGATCATCACAATTTTCTTTAAAGGTCATTCCCATTATTAAGCAATTAATTATCTTACTAGGACCTTTCATCTTTACTACGGATTTTACAGCTTTTCTTGCAATCCAACCTGGCATACCATCATTAACACTTCTTCCTGACAATATAACTCTTGAGTGTAAACCAAGCGATTTAGCTTTATATGCCAAATAATATGGATCTACACCAATGCAATGCCCTCCTACAAGGCCCGGCCTAACATCCATAAAATTCCACTTAGTACTTGCAGCATCTAAGACATCATTAGTATCTATTCCAATTCTTGAACAAATAATTGCAAGTTCATTTACCAGTGATATGTTTAAATCTCTTTGTGTATTCTCAATTACCTTAGCTGCTTCTGCTGTTTTTATATTCTTTGCCACAAATATAGAGGCTTTGATGAATCTTTTATAGAAGTCATTTACCCATTGAGTAGTTTCCTTATCTTCTCCGCTAACAACTTTAACAATATTACTTAGGGTATTTCTTGTATCTCCTGGATTTAATCTTTCAGGACTGTATCCTATTTTAATCATCCCCCCTTTTTTATTAGCTCTATCTAGCAAATGAGTCCTGCAGATATCTTCAGTAACGCCAGGGTATACAGTAGATTCATAAATTACAACAAAAAATTTATTGTCTTCTATTTCTGAATTTGCAACTGCTTCTCCTATTGTTTTACTTGCACTAATTAGTGCTTTTAGATCAGGCGATTTATAATGGTCAATAGGTGTTGGCACTGTTACTACAAATATTTTGCATTTACTCAACTCAGAAGATTCGCTAAGAAGCTCTAAATCATTATCTTTAACATATTCACTAATATTACTTTTATAGCCGTATTGTTCTAGTGTTTTTGCCTCAGAAATACTCTTAATTTTTTGCTTATCAATATCAAAACCTACTATTTTCCTCTTGCTTGAGGTTTTTAAAATCTCTAGCAGAAGTGGTATGCCAACGTAACCTAAGCCTATTATGGCTATTGAATCATTAGCGGTTGGAAAACTAAATTGAAATCCCATCAAGTCTTCAAACTTTGTTTATTTAGCATGATTAAAAACATTGTAAGACAGAGGGCTCAAGTAATTATTGATCAGAAAGAACACTGTCATTAATCTACAGGTGCTTATTGGTTAATAAATAATTTTATATATTTAGCCAAAATTTGGATTTAGTAAATTAGGAGATTTACAACTTTAAAAGATCCCCTAAAGGCTCTTACCATTTTGGTTCAGTAACTTGCCATCCTTCAGTAATTAATTGTTGATATTCTTTTCTAGCAGCTTCTATTTTAATTTCTTTTCTTGTCTTCATAAGCGGTGGTTTCTCTCCCAATGAACCAACAACAATTCCACTATCAATAAACATATACTCGAAAAACTTATCCTTATTATCTCTATTCTTAGTGAAGCGTCTGACCTCAGTCCAGTTAGGGCATATTAACCATGCTTCCTTAGTTACCTTCCTAGAGTCTTTATCCATAAATTTCCTCTTGGAATAATAATAGCTCTTTTGTTGGGATTTGATTTTTTCCTTCTTTTTTCAAAGAATGGATACTAGTACCACCTTCGATAGTTTCTAAAATTCTAAAATTAATTTCTGATTCCATATTAAATAATCAATTAGCAATCAATGCACCAATACTAAAAATTAAGCTTCAATAATGCGAATTAATTTACATTAACATAAGTATAAAAAGCAATATAAGCTAGTAATGGAAGTATTAAAAGTATTCATTTTTTCTTATTTAATACCTAAATACCTCTCACAGTAATAGTTAGCTAATTCGCGATTATTATAGTTTTTTATTTCCTTTAAATTAAGTTTCTCCATCGCCTCATCACCTGTAATTTGATAGCTTGAATTTAATTTCGCACAGGTATCTTTTATTTTTACTTCCTTATCAAACGGGGTTCTGAGATAAAGAGCAAAAATGGATAGGAACAAACCTAAGGTTACTCCTCTTCTATGATCCTTCCACCATTGGTAAAATTTATTTTCCATAAAAAAAAGATTCCTATTTTTCTAAGTTTAAATCGACTGTCAATTATTTGTATTTATCTTTAAAAATGAGAACAATAGGTAGAAAGGAGCATCCTTTGAAGGACCTAAATTCCATAAAAAAAATATATTATCTTCAAAGATAATTTATTATGAAGTCTCAAACCCATTTTACTTTCTAGGAGTATTTCGAACTATAAAAAGAATCTCAAATAAATCTTCTTTAACACACAGAGTACTTTAAGATCATTCGGTCGCAGGTTCAAATCCTAGGCTCAATATGTTTTGGCAGTGATTCTAATACAATATATAATTCTATTTATAAGGTGAAGTATTCAAAATTTTTACCTAAAAAATTCTTTTTGTTATTAATATGAAAAAATAGTTTTTTAATTAAAAATATTTCTCAAATCTAAAATATATTTTCATAAAAATATAAACACATTAAAAAAAATATAGAACGTCTCTCAGCTTGGTATTATGTTATCGAATATCAATTGAACAGAAAAATTAACTTTTGAAAATGGTTTTAAATTTTTGCGAGAAAATTATCTTGAAATATATTCCAGAGGAATTAGAGACTGACTCATTCTATTTAAAAATTAAAGCTTAAATGTTTAAAATTGCATTTATCAAAGAGGCATGTTATCAGGATCTATGGATCGGCGATAATAATGACACCTCCTCAGATCTTATAAGATCAACCCTTTTAAGAACTGGGCCAATAGGCTTATTAGAAATATTTGGAAGTGATTTTTTTATAGTAAAAAGTAATAATTCAAAAGCCGCACAAAAGATTAGATATAGTCAAATACCTAAAGATTGCTTATCAAAAGAAGATTATAAATTAATTGAAATAACCAAGAGAAAAATTAACACCTCTAGATTACCCTTTAGATGTCCAAATGATTTTTCTTATGATGCCGAGAAAATAAATTGGTCAAAATACGACATTGTAATTAGCCTAAATTTTGCTGTTCCAATATCAATAAGAAAAAAACATCCTAGTATTTTATGGGTGTGCATGACTGGAGAAGGAAGATTTCCTGTTCAAAGTTCATGTTGGGATTACTTTATTTCTCATGATTATCCAAACACTCCTTTTTCAGAACTTAAAATAATTAATATGCCATACACATTCATACCGCCTTTGTACATTTTAGATAATTTCAAGACTTCTCCAGGTAAAAAAGGCATTTATATAGAAATAAACAGTAAAAGTAATCAATTAAATAATCAAAAGTTGTTTAAAAATTTTTATTCATTAAAGTTAAACTTTGAATTTCACTCTGAAGATATTGAGAAAAATTTAAAAAAGATTGCCTCATCAAAATACTTCATCAAACTAGGTGGCAGGCCTGTTAGAGGAAATAGTTTCTTGGAGGCAATGTCAGCAAGTTCTCTTTGTTTACTCCATTACAAAGATTGTTATGGAAAAATTCCTTTCCACCAATACTGTTACTTTAAGGATGAAAAACATTTAATTGAAAAACTTAAATTTCTTGAAAAAAATAATGA
Organism: Prochlorococcus sp. AG-679-P15; assembly: GCA_003210695.1. GTDB lineage: Bacteria > Cyanobacteriota > Cyanobacteriia > PCC-6307 > Cyanobiaceae > Prochlorococcus_A. The sequence goes on from QCUW01000021.1 coordinate 6,572, forward strand.
TTTTCTTGTTGAACTATTAAATTATCAAGATTCAATACTTCAAAATATGATTGAAAATGTAAAAAATCAATTTGAAATTGCCCTCTCTAATAAAAGAGAGTATTTGGATTCAAAAATGTCTAAAAAAAGTTCAAATAAAATTGATGTCAAGTCAATATTCAAGAAATCATTACAACCAATAATTGGTAGCACTTGTTATAACAGCCTTGTTAGGATAAATGACCCAATCCTAGATAAAACTAAATATCTTCCTTCCCTACTAGAGTAATTTTAAAAAATTTTTTTTATTAATATTTACCGTTTTGACTTCGTTATACATTCCAAAAAAATTTACATTGTTTCAACTTTAATATTGTGCGTCTTCATCCATTTTCCTTGTGCCTTTACAAACTTTTGAATGCTACCTCCCCGGTATTGATAACGATCGATATGTTTTTTGAGGATCTTGCTGTCCAACTCCTTTAATAAGAGGCTTGACATTAAATTAAGAATATTTTTAATCTGCTTCAGCGCTTTCAAATATTGCTAATCATTCATCCAAAGTACTTTCAATCTAAAAGGCAAAAATCGGGAACATTAACAATACTTTTGCCTGAATAAAAGTTATTAAAAGTTTCCTCAAAAAACTAATCCCTTCAAAAATAAGAGGAATTAATACAAACTATTTTAGAGAAATTATTTTTATTGATTAAGATTATTTAATTGCAATAATCTTTTAATCTTATTCTTAATTCTGGAAGGGATATCTCTTCTAGCACGTATATCTGCACCTCCAAACTTATAATCAAATTGATATTGATCTGCAATAGCATGTCTAACCATAAAAGTAGGGTGAATTATATCTCCTATACCTTCATCTATAGACATAGGTTCCTCCTCCCATGTTGTATGAGCAGCATCAGGTCCAAATCCTATATTGCTGATTAAATTTTTATTTGGGGTAGCAATAAGAGCATTATTAATTACACATTTCATACACCATTGATAGCACCAAGTATCAGGTTCTCCTTTGGAAAATAAATTTTCCCAAATATCACTCCAATATTCTTTTTCAAGAGGATCATTAAAAATAAAATCTAGCATTCCAGAATCTTTTAAAACAGGCCATTCTTTTAGTTCAAAATCATACTTTTCCCAAATATTTCTCCAACCTGCCCATCCCCAAAGTAAAGGAAATCTTCCAAAATAATAACTTCCATCTCCCCTCCAGTTCCCATTCTGAAAATTACTTCCGCTTATACACCAAACTCTATTATCTGTTCTATATTTTTTCCAAAAGCTCTTGGCAATAACGAAAAAAATCTGGATGAGGCAAAGTATCATCTTCAAGAATTATTCCCTCCTCTACATTATCAAAGAACCAACTTATGGCAGTTGTGCATCCTAGCTTGCAACCCAAATTAACTTCTTGTCGCAGCCATTGGATATTACACTTCCAAGTAATATCTCTTTCTATTGTTGATCTAGTTTCTAAAACTTTTTGAGTCTCTAGAGGATTACCAGGGATAGGACCATCACTAGAAATAAAAAGATTTTCTGGCTTAATCAAACTTAAAGCTTTAATGACCTTAGAAGTTTGTAAAGGCCTTCTCCAAGTCATTAAAAGTATTGGTACAGTGAATTTCATTCTGAACAATATTAAATAAAGTAATTTTTTTAAACTTTAGTTGAGTTTTATCTCAGGAGATTATTGTAACAAATCCTACATAAAATCTTTTGATAATATCATTTTAAAAAACTTTTAAATTTAAATCATTTTAACTTTGAATTAAAAATAATTTTCTTTTATTAGTTTCTGAATTGACCAAACTTAGTTCTTCTTTTTTGAAAGACCTTTGTTAGCCTTTACTCAGAAATACATTTCACCATTTAATAAGCTCAGAACACTAGTATTAATATACTTAATCCATAAAAATAATTTCAAATAAAACAAAATATTGCAACCGCAAAACAATTAAGGGTAATATAAACTTCCACTTTCTTTTTATAGATAAATATGAATATTGATGGTAGTTGTTTTTAGAGTTTAAGATGTTTTTCTGAATTTTATATTTTTTAACAGGGGCTTTGACATAACAATTGGCTAGACTTTTAGCTATTGACTAATTTTGTCAAAAATTAGAAAAAAAAGAATCAAAATTGCTTATTAATAAGCTCAAATTACTTTAATTTAAGTCAATACTTTCTAAGATTTTCCAAAGATTTATATCCTCATTTACTTCAACTAATGCAATTTTTGACATTTTAATTGGTTTGTTAAATTCAGGAAGTTTTTCAATCAATATTTTTTTTTCTTTTATTTTATGACAGCCATAAGACAAACTAATATGTGGAGAATAATTATTTCCCAAGTCATATTGATTTAATTCGTAAATATTTTTTCTAAGTTCTTTTAGATTTCTTGAATTATTAATTGAAATATAAAATGATTTAAAGATTTCTTGCTTAAAATCGTATCCATCTACATCCAGAATAATTTGGGAATTACTTTTTCCAAAATTTTTTAATTTATTTAAAAAAGATTTATCAATATTCAAATAAGGTCCTGTGAGAGTTATGTGAGTTTCAAAAGCTGGGCTTTCTAATTTACTTTGAACCTTAGCTTTTATTTCATTTAAAAAATTTGTCTCTTTATGAGGAAATAGTCCCCATATCCAGTAACCTTTATTTATTCTCATTACACTAATTTAGTTAATATTTAGCCATATAAATTTAAAAGAATATTTTATTGAAATAAGAAATAATAAGTTTTTCAAAACAAAATTAGAGGCAAATTTTTGGGAGATCTATTAAGTATTAGAAAGTCTTACTTTGTCTTAGTAAAAAAAGAATTTATTACTATAGTTATTACTTAAATTATATTTATAGATTTTTCTGAACTACCCATTTAAGAGTACTAAGTCGGAAGTTTGAATATTAGCCGCGATTTACTTCTCAACTATTTCAATTATTGATATGGTAATTATTAGATCTATTAGAAATACATTTTCTCTAATTCGTTATGAATCAAAGTATTTATAGAAAATATGTATTTACTAAGTAAGTTACTACCTTTAATTTTTTCTCCATTAGGGATAGTTTTTTTACTTTTGGTTATTTTTATTTTTAAAAAAAAAATAAAATATATTTATTCGGCACTAATTTTTTTATTTGTTTTTAGCAATGGAATTTTATCTGATAGCTTATGGAGATTATTAGAATTTCCATGGAAAAGATTGGATTATTCTGCCCTTAATTCTGCAGATGGGATTGTTGTGTTAAGTGGCACAGGTAGGTTTTCAAGTAGATTTCTTGCCGGTATAGATCTTTATAGGGCAAAAAAATCAACTAAATTGATATTTACTGGAGGAGTAGTTCCATATAATTCAAATTTATCTCCAGAAGGAAATGTCTCTATTAACGAAGCCATTGCAATGGGTATTCCTAAAGAAGACCTTTTTACTACATATCCTGTTTATAATACTTTTGGAGAAGCAGTAGCAGTTAAGAAATTACTAAATGAGGAAATAAACTCAGGTCAAAAAAATATAATATTAGTTACTAATGTCTTCCATATGCAAAGAGCCAAAAAAATTTTTGAGAGAGCTGGAATCAATGTTTCGCCTTATCCTGTAGGTTTTAATAGTAGTAACAATTTCTTTTTATCATTACGTAATCCTCTTAATTGGATGCCTAGTTCTAAGGGTTTACATAAAAGCTCAAGGGCGGTAAGAGAAATTATTGGAAGAATTGTATATGGTGCTTGGAAATAGAAGTTCTATCAATGCTGAGTAAACTTAACTATTTTTTTTCTCTATTTTATAAAAAATTAATATGTTTACTTTTTACTTTTACATTAAATAAACGCTTATAAAAAGATATTTATAAAAAAAAATTAATTAAATTTTTTAAAATTTAAATGATTAATTCTACTTACAACCAAAGTGCAACTAATAAAGATTTATTTGTATAAGCTTTATTAGTATCAATAATGCCTACTTTAATTGCAAACTTTTATAATTATTTGCAGAGCTTCATCTATGCTTTTGGTGATATCGTATCCCTTGTTTTTTTTGAGTTTAATTTATCAAGAATCATGAAAAGCCAATAATTAATAAATTTAATTCAACATTAGTATTAAAATTTTTTAAAATTAAAAAAAAAAATAAATTGAGCAAATCTAAATTTGATAAAAATGGAATAGACAGTTCAGGAACTCATTGGCTTCAATATGCTGCTTTTGCTTTCTCTGCTTTTGCTATTTACACTACATGGGCTTTCTTTATTGATTATAAATTTCATAATTTTGTAGTAAATATTTTCAGAGTTATAGATTGCAGCGGCTTTAACTGTAACGGTGTTTAGTAAAAAGTTTCTAGTTAATCTAGATAAAAAAATTTTTTAATTAATAAAGCATTTAAAGATCTCAAAGGAATTTATTAAAAATTCCAAGAAGATAGAGGATTATCAAATTCTGGAATTAAAACTCTTCTAATGAACCTACCAAATTCATGGGACAAGCATGAAAAAGTTTGGATTTCTAGAGAATATTACTTCTACTTAATTTTTACTTTTCCCAGCCTTCTTTAAATTGTTGAATTAACCATTCTGAAAGAACTTTGTATTCATCTCCTTTTAATTTACTTTTATATCCTTTCATATAGCCAATACCATAATTTGCAATTAATTTTATTGAATCTATATCTGCGATTCCTCTTTTCTCTAAGTTTGAAAATTCCAATGATTTAGATCCCTTAGTAACAACTAAACCTCCTCTTACATGACAACCTGCACAAACATTTTTGAAAATTATTTCACCATTTATAATATTTGAAGCTAAGGAATATCTTCTTGTAAATAAATTTTTAAAAAAACATTCATAAAATTACTAATGCAATTAAAAAACGTAATTTTAATAAAAATTTCATTTATAAAATTAATAATATTTACTTATCCCATAAAGATAAATCTGAGTCCCCTGATGATCTTTGCAACCAGTGAATTTTCCAGGCATTTCCAACTTTCTTAAAAATAGAAGTCACAGTAGGCAAATCATCATTAGGTGTCCCTTTGTAAGTAAACTTAGCTCCAAGCGTAAAAACACACATCGCAACATCACTGCTTAGAAATTCAAACCTGTGTATCTTTGTTATTTCAGCTTTTTCTTGAATGACATCTCCAGAAGCCATCATTTGTTCAAATCCTTTTGCACTTATAGGATTACCACTTGGTCTTATAAACAAGAAATCTGAAGTTGCATTATTTACAAAAAATGAGCCCATCTTTTTTGGAGTGGCAAGTTCATAAAGTAAGGAAGTAATTTGTTCTTTTTCAGTCATTAGATTTTATGTATAGTTATAATTATGATTAATATTCTTTATAAAAAATACATAAAGTTATTGAAAAAGAATAATTTAATGAACTATTTTTGCACTTTCAATTTAGAACCATATTTAATTTTTACCAGATAAGAAGCCAACAGAGATAGTACTAAAAAAAATAACAAGCTTTCAAGAGTAGATTGAGGCATGACCATGAATTTAATGGGGGAATGGAGATTACTATATATCTATAAAAACGAACTTTTCTAAAAAAATCAAACAGGTATGTTTTAGTTAGCTAAGTATTTCTCTGATCTCCTCAATGCTCGTATAGCTCCTTTGAAATCACCTTTACGATATTTTTCATCACTTTTTTGCTCTAACAAATTCACTATATTTTTTATTTCTGATTCATCAAGTCTTAATTTATGATCATTTATTAAGTCAAATTTGGATGAATATAAGCGGGATAATTCTTTTTTAAATTTTTTAAAAATATTTTTATCACAAAATTTAGAATTTAAGAGTAACTTAACCTGCCTTTTATCTTCTATTGCACCTATAAAATTTCCTTCCTTAAATTTTCTTTCACTAGATCTAGTCCTATTGACAATATTTTTAATAGATAATTTATCTGCATTCAGCATTTTATACTTTTGAATCAGTTAATAATGAATTTACCAACTGTATTAAAAAAAGTTTAATTATTGTTATCCAAATTAACCAATTATAACTAAATCCTAAGAAGTAATTAATTTACCTTTACATATTTATTTTTAAAAAGTTCTAGGCGAAAAAATAAAAAGGAATCTTTAAAAAATTTCCAAATTTCTATTAACAAAAATTATTTCTTAAAGAAATTTTTCCGCTAGAAATTTATTTGACTAAAATTTAATCCTTCATTAATTATTTTATTTTGGTAACTTTACAGAAAAGTAAATCATCATAAATTCAAAAAAATAAAATTCGATATAAAATATTTATTATTGTTTACGTTCAGGCAATAAAAAATTATATAAATAATAAAGGTTGAAATTGATGTTACCAAAATCTGAATCATCCAAAGATATAGAAACTAAAAGTTTTTCTGAGTTTTCACAATTAGCAGATTTTTCTTTAATTAATTTTCTTAATGCTGATCCTCAGTCAACAAATGATGGTATTGATCACAAACCCAGACCAGTCTATTCAGGTCATTATGTCCCCGTAAATCCAACGCCAATTCCATTTCCGAAATATATCGCGCATAGCCCTACATTATTTGAAGAATTGGGATTAAGTTCTGACCTTATAAAAGATAAAAAGTTTTGTAGTTTTTTTTCAGGAGATATAGAAGTTGCAGATTCTCCAATGAGTCCCCTTGGTTGGGCAACGGGATACGCATTGTCTATTTATGGCACTGAATATACACAGCAATGTCCCTTTGGAACAGGTGATGGATATGGAGATGGTCGAGCAATTTCTGTCTTCGAAGGTTTATTTAAGGGAAAAAGAATGGAAATGCAGCTTAAGGGTGGAGGTCCTACACCATACTGTCGTGGCGCAGATGGTCGTGCTGTCCTTCGATCAAGCGTTCGTGAATTTCTTGTACAGGAGTTGATGCATGCCTTAGGAATTCCCACTTCAAGATCTTTAACACTCTACGTATCAGGAACTGAAATAGTTAGAAGGCCATGGTATACAAAGGGGTCTAAATATTTTGAGCCTGATATCATGGTTGATAATCATGCCGCGATTACTACACGTGTTGCACCATCATTTTTGCGTGTAGGTCAGCTCGAGCTCTTCGCTCGCAGAGTTCGAAGTAATTCACATAGTGAAGCTTTTAATGAGCTAAGAATTATCGTGCAGCATCTTATTGATAGGAATTATAAAGATGAAATTGATCCGAGATATTCATTTACTGAAAGGGTGATTAAGTTGGCTTATTTATATCGAGAAAGACTTATATCACTTATCGCTAACTGGATGCGGGTCGGTTATTGCCAAGGTAATTTCAATAGCGATAATTGCGCTGCTGGAGGATATACTCTGGACTACGGTCCTTTTGGATTTTGTGAATTATTTGACCCAAGATTCCAACCCTGGACAGGAGGTGGAGAACATTTTTCATTTTTCAACCAGCCTTTTGCTGCCGAAATAAACTTTAAGATGTTTTGTAATTCTCTCCAACCATTACTTAAAGAGAATAAAGAAGATACAGAGAAACTAGATGAAATTATTAATAATTTTTCTAAATTAATGAGCAGAAAAATACAATTAATGTGGTCAAAAAAGCTTGGCTTAGAGAAATATAACGAAGCTCTTATCAACGAACTTTTTAATCTTATGGTTATCTCTAAAGCTGACTTTACTATTTTCTTCAGAAATCTTTCTGATATTCCTGAGAATATATCTTTTTTAAAAGATTGTTTTTACTTACCTCCGACTGAGGAACTAAATACAAGATGGCATATTTGGCTAACAAAATGGCATGAATGTATCAATAAAAACTTTGATACACAAGAAATATCCAAATCAATGAAACAAGTAAACCCCAAGTTTACTTGGCGTGAATGGATGATAGTCCCCGCCTACGAAGAGGCTGAGAAAGGAAATTATAGTTTAATTAAAGAATTACAATCTATCTTAACTAATCCTTATGAAGAACAATCTTTGGAAATATCACAAAAATATAATCTTCTTAAGCCAAGAGAATTCTTTAATTATGGAGGTGTATCACACTACAGCTGCTCCTCCTAAAATCTTAAGTTATTTTTTAAATATTTTTTCTAAACAAATGCTATTTAGACAAATAATTAAATACGAAGAAGAAAGATAAAAAATTATCTAAATAAATTTTAGATATCAAAACGAAAAGCAAGATTTAATTGATATTTATGACATATATGTATCGTAAACGACACATCTTGTGCAAAAATAGCTAAATTTAACTCTACAGCTTTACAATGGTTAATACTTGTGTTACATTAATTAACAATTACATAACTAGCAATGGCTAATTCACAAGTAACAACAGAATCAGGCGGAAGACAGAATATGTTTCCTGCAGAAACTCGTCCATATATAGATGAGTCTGTGTCATATGACGGCTACCCTCAAAATGCAGAGAAAGTTAACGGTCGTTGGGCAATGATCGGTTTTGTTGCATTGCTAGGTGCATATGTCACAACCGGACAAATCATTCCAGGAATCTTCTAAAAATGGAACCAATTTCTCCTGAACTTTATAAAAAGCTTGTTAAAGCATATAAATCTACTAGGTGAATTTCCATTTTAGTAATTTCTTAAGTGAATAAATTCTCTAATAAACCCATAAGTAATTACAAGGCTTCAAACAAAATTAATCTTATCAACCCAAAAAAATGACTGAAAAAACTAAATCTAAAGCATTAGAAAAAGAAAAGGTTATTGCTGAAACTCTTAACGGAAGGTTCGCAATGATTGGTCTTATAGCTGCAATTGGTGCTTATCTAACCACTGGGCAAATCATCCCTGGCTTCGTTTAAAACTTTTCTTAAAACAATTACTACTATTAAAAATGGAAAACTCAAAACCAAACTATTGGCAAAATGCTGAAAGAACTAATGGAAGAATGGCAATGATGGGCTTCTTCGCACTTGTTGTAAATTACGGCTTATTTGGCTGGATAATCCCAGGAATTTTTTAAGATGAACTTAGATATTTTCCTCATTTCTTTCTTTGCATATTTATTAGTCCCAGTGTTAATGATTGCAAAGGGTAAAAAAGCCACTAACTAGAAAAATGAATTTAGGCTTACTCTTTCTTAAAGTTAATACAATCGGGGTAATAACTTTATCTGAATTAGATTGGATTACTAACAATCAATCAGAATTTTCTAGACTAGATATGGCCTTAGTCATAAAGATTGGCCGTCTAATGGATTCAGGAGCTATAGAGATAGATTGCAGATTGCCTGTTTAATATTTCTTACATTTAATTTCAATAGACATTAGTGTTTGCCCTTGGAGATAACGTAGTACACTCTTTTATTCCACAAAAAAATTTAATAAAAAAAAGGAGATCGTTTTTTAGCTTAAAACGTTCTCCGATTACCTAATTCTCACGAGAATAGATTCAAGTAAGCTTACAAAGCTTAAATTATTATGATTAAGTGTAAATCCGTAAATATGCTGATTTACTTCTACCTTTTTAATCCACCTCTCTTAATCCATAGAAACCAAGTCACCCAAATGGGGGGGAGAAACTTTATAAAGTATCCAATCTTATATATGTAAAAAGGTGCATCATCAACAATAAAAAAATTAATGGTAACTGATGATAACGATACCCAAATCACAATAATTAAAATATTTGCTCCCAGTAAAGCAAACTTATTTTGCTTGAATATTTTTGGCATAAATTAAAAAACCTAATACTAATTCTAAACCGTCATTCTTTATAAAAATATTTTTTCAAAAAAACTTCAAATTTAAAATCCATATCCAAAGAAAAAAAATACTAAATCTTAACCCCTCACCTAATAATATTCCAAAAGCAATAGGAGGTGTGAATATTAAAAAAAGAATAGAGAATAAACTAAAGAAAGCAAAGGATCCTCTTAAAAAAAAATTCTTTCTTTTTGTTTTTCTTAGATTTTTTAAAGTATTCCACTCCCATTCAATTAAGGTATAAAACTTTTCAGAAAATACAAATAAATATTTCATAACTACTTATTTTTATTTGTAATTGACTCTTTAAACTCAATTTTCCTAGCAATTCTACTCAAACCAGTCCAAGTTGTAGATCTTATTTGTGCTGTTTTTGCAATTTCCTGCTTTCCTCTTGTTGTTAATTTATATCTCTTGAATAATTTCCCTAGGATTCTTGAATTGATAGAAATACAACTATTCACTTTTTATTACTCGATTTTTAATATATATAAATTTAATTTCTAATATTAGCAATAAACTTTAGTCCCTTTCTCCGAAAGATAGTAAATCCTATCTTCTGAACTTATAAAAAAAGTTAATCCTTTGTATTGAGACCTTCCAAATTTATTTAATCTAATTTTATGTAAATCCCAATTATTAGTATTAATATCAGGATTATATTTTTGTTCATTGGCAGTAGGTATTAAAGATGAAAATTTTTTTATTTTTTTTGATCGATTATATTTTTTCTTATAAATAATTAGAAAAAATATAGAGACAAGGAATACAAATATAGAAAGAAGAACCAATAATAAGTTTGTCATTATCAAATAATATGGAAATACATATGAGGAAGGAAAGAAAATAAGACCTCATAATGGTATTAATGTATTATTAACAATAATCCTAAAAAGGATTTTTCGTTAATTAAATATACTGTATGGATCCGTCTAAAATTGCCCCTTTGACAGAAGAAGAAATGAAAGGTTGGCCAAAACATCCATTAGTCAATTTAGAAAAACCTTTTGTTGATTTGAGAGGTTCAATTCAACCTTTAGTTGATTCGATAATGAAAAGCGCTGTTATGATTCAGTCAAAAGCAGGTTCTTTAAGAGCTAATCATTACCATAAAACAGACTGGCATTACTGTTATGTAATATCTGGGAAGATTGAATATTACTATAAAGAATTAAATTTAAATAAAACACCCGAACTAGTAATCGTAGAAAAAGGCAATATGGTCTTCACTCCCCCTTTAGTAGAACATTGTATGAAATTTCCTGAAGATACTTTATTTTTAACCCTCTCAAGAAACCCTCGTGATCAAAAAACTTATGAACTTGATGTTATTCGAACAAACTTAATTGACTCTAGCGATTCAATTTCCTGGAAGCCAGAAAATTAAAATGAAAATAGAAAATAAGCCAGTATGTAGATTATGTAGATCATCAAAACTTGTTTCCATACTTCAATTAGCTTCAACTCCTCCTGCTAATGCTTTCGTATCGAGAGAAAATACGAAATATGAACAGGCAAAATATCCATTAGAATTATTTTTCTGCGAAAATTGTACTCATGTTCAACTTGTAGAAGTAGTGAATCCAATTGAACTTTTCGAAAACTATGTTTACGTATCAGGTACTTCCTCAGTTTTTGTTGAACATTTTTCAAATTATGCCAAAAATATAGTAGAGACTTACAAGCCTTCACTTAAAAGTTACGTACTAGATATCGGTTCAAATGATGGAACTTTACTTAAATTCTTTCAAAAAATGGGTTATTCAACAATTGGAGTTGACCCGGCAATTGATATTTCACAAAAAGCACAAGAAGATGGGGTATATACGATAAATGATTTTTTTAACTTAGAGACTTCTATCAAAATCAAGGAAAAACATTCAATGGCTTCCTTAATCACAGCTAATAATGTTTTTGCTCATTCTGATGATTTGATAGGTATTACAAAAGCAGTAAAAAATTTGTTATCAAAAGAAGGTTTATTTATTTTTGAAGTTTCATACTTGGTAGATGTATATCAAAAAACTTTATTTGATACTATTTATCACGAGCATCTCTCTTATCATTCTGTATTACCCTTAGTTAAATTTTTTCAAAGACATGATATGGAATTAATTGATACCTCAAGAGTAAATACTCATGGAGGATCCATTAGATGTGTAGTAAAGAATAGTGAAGATAAAAGACCAATTAATAATTCGGTTCAAAATCTTTTAGATTTGGAAAAATCACTTTTATTAAATGAAAAAGAGACATTCATTAATTTTGCAATTAATATCAAAGAAAGAAAAAAAGAGCTAAGAAATTTTATCCATAAAATAAAAGCTCAAAATAAATCAATAGCTGGATTTGGCGCTCCGGCAAAGGCAACAACTCTAATGTATGAGTTTGAGCTTGAAAAAAATGTTTTGGATTTTATAGTTGATGATAGCCCATTAAAGCAGGGACTTTTTAGCCCTGGACTGAATATCCCAATTCTTCCATCCTCTGCAATAAATGAACTAAAGCCTGACTATTTATTAATACTTGCATGGAACTTTGCAGATTCTATTGTCAAAAAGAATCCTGAATTTATTCAGTCAGGAGGTAAATTTATTATTCCCCTTCCAAATTTAAAGATTATTTAAAATGAATGATTTTTTATTATTCAATGATATTAAACAAATAGCAGAGAATCTAAGTGATGTTTCAAATCAATTCTCAGGTAAAACTGTTTTACTCACAGGAGGTAGAGGTTTCTTAGGAAGATATTTTATGGAAATTTTTAATTTCCTAAATGAGAGTGTTCTTAAAGATAAAGTTAAAGTAATAGTTTTAGATAACTTAATTACCGCAGGGAAAGAGGGGGCGGAAATACCTATTTATAAAAATATAGAATTTATAAACCATAATGTTATCAAAAAATTTACATTAGATAAACCGGTTAATTTTATAATTCATGCTGCTGGGATTGCAAGTCCCTACTATTATCGAGCCTATCCATTAGAGACCTTAGAAGTTGCTATAAAAGGAACGCAAAATATGCTGGAATTAGCTGAATTAAATTCTGCAAAGCTCACATTTTTTTCATCTTCAGAGATTTATGGAGACCCTGATCCAAAAAACATTCCAACAAAAGAAAGCTACAGAGGTAATGTGTCTTGTATTGGTCCGAGAGCATGTTACGACGAGAGTAAAAGAGTAGGTGAAACCCTTTGCAACATTTATCACAATTTAAAAGGTATACACACAAATACCATACGTCCATTTAACGTTTTTGGGCCTGGTATGCAAGAAACTGACTATAGAGTTTTGCCAAATTTCACGAGTAGAATAAAAGGAAATATACCACTGCAGATATATGGTAATGGTAATCAAACAAGAACTTTCTGTTATGTCACTGATGCAATGGAAGGATTCATTCGAGTAATTTTAAGTGGAGTCCCTGGAGAAGCATATAATATTGGAAACCCTGAACCAGAGCTTTCAGTCATTGAACTAATTGAAAAAATAGAACTTATTTT
>QCUW01000022.1 GCA_003210695.1 Prochlorococcus sp. AG-679-P15
AGAAACTAAGAAGAAATTTAATTTATAATAAGTCTACAATGAGATCTACAAGAAACCAAAATCCAATAGTCAGACTTTATTTAAATTTAAGAGATGAAAAGACTTTACTCTTTTGTGCTTTTTTAAGTTCGATAATAAATAAAATTTTAGATTTAGCTCCTCCTGTAATTATTGGACTTGCAGTAGACATTGTAGTTAAAGAAGAGAATTCTTGGATTGCTAGTTTCGGGATAAAAGAAGTTCCAATTCAATTAATTTTTCTTGCATTTGCTTCAGGTTTAGTATGGTCAGGAGAATCTTTCTTTGAATATTTATATTCAGTTTTATGGAGAAATTTAGCTCAATTATCACAACATAAATTGAGAATAAAGGCTTATGAGCATATACAAGAACTTGATATGGCCTTCTTTGAAAATGATAATACGGGTAGACTTCTATCGATTTTAAATGATGATGTAAATCAACTTGAGAGGTTTCTTGATCAAGGAGCTAATCAACTTATTCAGTTATTTGTTACTGTTCTAGTTATTGGTGGAACAATGATTTTTGTTGCACCAAAAATTGCATTATTTGCTTTTTTACCTATCCCTTTAATATTTCTTGGGTCGATAAGATTTCAAAGAAAGTTATCTCCAAAATATAAAGATGTCAGGAACAAAGCAGGTCTTTTAGCTTCAAGATTAAATAATAATTTAAGTGGGATTCTTACTATAAAGAGCTTTACTAAGGAGAATTGGGAGCTTAATAGATTAAATAAAGAAAGTCTTGCATATCAGAAAAGTAATAAAGCAGCAATAAAATTATCTTCTGCTTTTATTCCACTAATAAGATTTGCTATTTTATTTGCCTTCATAGCAATTTTACTTATTGGAGGTTTTCAAACCTGGAATAAAGTTCTGAATGTTGGGACATATAGCTTTTTAGTATTTATTACTCAAAGATTATTGTGGCCTCTAACTACTTTAGGTCATGTTTTAGATGATTTTCAACGTTCAATGGCATCAATAAATAGAGTAATAGATCTTATAGATACACCTATAAAAATAAAAGATGGCAAATTAAAAATTGATTCAAGAGATATTAAAGGAGATATTAGATTTGAAAATGTTAATTTTAATTATCCTGGTAGAAAATTAACATTAAAGAACATAAATTTTGGAATCCAGAATAACTCTACTTTAGGAATTGTGGGATTAACTGGTTCTGGTAAGAGTACAATCATAAAACTTCTCCTTAGGATTTATGATAGTAATAAGGGTTTAATATCCTTAGATAACATTCCCATTAAGGATATTAATTTAAAAGATTTAAGAAAATGTATTTCTTTAGTAAGCCAAGAAACTTATTTATTTCATGGAACCGTTCAGGAAAATATTGCGTATGGTGCAAGTAGTCCAAATATTAAAGATATAGTAAAAGCGTCAAAAATTGCTGAGGCACATAAATTTATTGAACAATTACCGGAAGGTTATAAAACAATAGTTGGGGAAAGGGGACAAAGACTTTCAGGCGGACAACGTCAGAGAATAGCGTTAGCCAGAGCAGTTTTAAAAGATGCACCTATATTGATCTTAGATGAGGCTACAGCTTCAGTTGATAACGAGACAGAAGTTTTAATTCAAAAATCACTATCTAAAATAACCAAAGAGAGAACAACTATTGTTATAGCTCATAGATTAAGTACAATTAAAAATGCAGATAATATTATTGTTATTGATAAGGGCAAAATCATTGAGAGTGGAAAACATGAATTTTTAATAAATAACAAAAATGTATATTCAGATTTGTGGAATGTTCAAGTTGGTGTTTAAAAATATTTCTTTTTTAAAAACTAAATTAAGAAGTTAAAAGACTCGATAACATTATTAAACAATCCATCAACTTTGCTCCATCTATCTTCATTTGTTCCTACAGCGAATGTATATAAAGTTCCCCTATCAATAACAACTGTTGCTAGTTCATGTCTATCTTGATCATTCAAATTTAATTGATATTCCAAATCATAAAAAATATGATTTGAGGCTTCTCTTTTGTTTGCACCAACAAGTTTAACTGATCTACCTGATCCTTCAGGAGCAATAACTTTATCTATTAAAGTTTGTCCAACTTCAATTGGGTTACCTAATTGTTCTAAATTAACTTCTTTATTTACATCCGATACAACTAAACTTAGCGTTTCATTACTATTAATCAAATCATGGTAAATAATTTCAGGACCTCCATCAACTTTCACTCTAGTCCAACCTGTTGGATATAAAAAAGCATAACGTCCATCAGGACTTTGATATGCCTCTAATCCCGCATTTATCCCTCCGCTGCAACCACTTAAGGTGAAACATAAAATTATTAAAAGAATACCCTTAAAAGGGTTAAATTTAATATTCTTCATCTTTAAAAAAATATTTTATAAAAACATAATAAGACATTAAAAGCAAACAAATAGAACCAGTTTCAAATTATACGTCTAAATTAATCATAGAAGAATTTTTAATCTTGATAACTTTTACCAAACCACTTTCAAAATTAATTGGTCATTTTGAAAAATTTCCAGGAATTGGTCCAAGAACAGCCCAAAGGTTAGCATTATTTATTTTAAAACAACCTGAGAGTAGTATCAGAGATTTTTCTAAAGCATTGTTAGAGGCTCATAGTAATGTGGGGCATTGTAAAAACTGCTTTAATTTAACTTCAGAAGAAGAGTGTGAAATATGTAGAAATACTGAAAGGAACCAAAAAATAATTTGCGTAGTAGCGGAAACTAAAGACTTATTAGCATTAGAAAGAGCAAGGGAGTTTAAGGGCGTCTATCATGTCATTGGAGGTTTGATTTCTCCTATGGATTCAATAGGTCCAGAATTATTAGAGATCAGGAGTTTGGTAGAGAGGGTAAGCAAATCAAATGTTGATGAAATAATATTGGCATTAACTCCAAGTGTTGAAGGCGATACCACAAGCCTATATATAGGAAAATTATTAACCCCTTTTACGAAAGTAACAAGAATCGCTTATGGACTTCCTATGGGCAGTGAACTTGAATACGTTGATGAAGTTACTCTCGCAAGAGCCTTAGAAGGTAGAACAAATTTAATTTAAAAATGGAAGAAAAAAATCAAATTAAAGTAGAGAGAATTTTAAGGCTCCCATCTTGGATAAAATTTCCTATTAGTAAGGCTTCTGAATTTGAGAGAATACAAAAAAAGAATTTCAGAAGCAAAAATAATCTTCAAAGAGTTAATAAAAAGAAAGATTCCTCTTATTCAAACGCATGATCCTTTAAAAATAGTACTTAATACTTCTAAAGTTGGAATTGATGGTTTTACCGCAGATAGATTTTTTTATAAAAACGGACTAATTGCTGAATTACCTGAAATGAAGACACTTACTTTTTGTCTGGGTTTTTCAAATCAAAAGGATTTTATTTTTTTGTTTCAAAAATTATGGGAAAAGTTACTAATACATACAAATAAATCTTGTATTTTTAAAGCTATAAAACCACCTTTTAGATTATTACAATCACCAGAAGTACCGATAGGAGTTGCTTGGGCTAGTAAGACTTACAGTATCCCCCTTTCTAAATCCTTAGGAAAGATTTCTGGAGATATTATTTGTCCTTATCCACCTGGGATACCTCTCATTGTTCCTGGAGAAAGGATAGACAAAGAAAGAATCGATTGGATAGAAACTCAAAGTTTATACAACCAAGATCTGTTAAATTCTTATATAAGGGTTCTACATAATTAGAAATCAAATATGAGATTGCGAAGTGGTTTACTAATTGGATTATTTGGATTAGCAGTTGTTTTATTAGGCGGATGGTTTTTCACAATAGCCATAGCATTACTTACCTATATTGCGCTACTAGAATTTTTTAGAATGGCTGAATTCACTGGAATAAGACCAGCAACTAAAACTACATTATTTTCATGTTTCATAATTACAATCTCTACATATCTTGAAGCCACTGGATTCCTTGATAAAGAAATATACAACTCGATATTACCAATATGCTCAGTAGGAATATGTACATGGTTATTGCTGCAGCCAAAGTCAGGTACTATTTCTGATATTGCTGCATCTATTTTTGGATTATTTTACTTAGGTTTTTTACCCAGTTATTGGATTAAATTAAGATCACTGCAAATAACAATAAATAATTCATCAGATGGAATTTTGTCATCCGAAAGCTTCTCAAGTTCTTCTGGTCTCTACCTAACATTAATTTCGTGTTTGTTAATAGTAGCTAGTGATATTGGGTCTTATTTTATTGGAAAGTCATTCGGGAAAAAGGCCCTTTCCCCTATATCTCCAAGTAAAACTTTCGAAGGTTTGATAGGAGGAATAATATGCTCAATTTCAGTAGCAACTTTTTTTGCTTTTATACTGAATTGGCAAAATCCATTTTTAATTGGCATTTTGTATGGAACGCTAGTTTCACTTATGGCATTAGTAGGAGATTTGATTGAATCAATGATGAAAAGAGACGCCAAAATAAAAGATTCTGGAACTTTTTTGCCTGGCCATGGTGGCATTCTTGATAGAATTGATAGTTATATTTTCACACCTTCCGTTATCTATTACATAATTATAATTTTAAAGTATTTAAATTAATTATTAAATATTACTTTTGCTAAACACAAAAATAATCGCAAATAATCTTGCCGGTTAATGATGGCAAATCAACATGTGGAAGGTGGCCACAATTTTTCAACCCTATAAAATTTAATTGATCAATTTGTTTTATTTTATTAATTTCTTTTTTTCCAAGAATTCTATCATTCTCTCCACAAATGGTTTTAATTGGAATATTTTGCATATATTCATATGTACTTGCAAACCCACCGCTTTTTGCAAATGAGGCTAATGAATTTCTCCAACCAGGACAACCTAAATGAATTGAGGCAATTTGCTCTTCCATTGAACCAACACTTTTATCTGGATAAGCAAAAGCTTGTCTACAAAGACTCTTTCTAACTTGAGGTAAGCCTAAAAAGGTAGCTCCAATTTGGTTTAATGGGAAAGGAATAATTTTGGATTCTCCAAAAAATCCAGCTGGCGATAAGAAAATTATCTTTTCAATGTGATCTGGAATTTCCTTTGCTAAGTTTATAGCTACCGATCCTCCCATGGAAGCACCAACAAGCATTAACTTATTTTTTAAAGTTAAAGTATTAATAATATCTACAAGATTAGAAATTATTTTACGAGGATTATATTCATTTGAAGCAATCCTGGGAGTAAAACCAAAGCCTAATAAGTCAGGTATTATCAATTGGAATTTATTTTTTAGAAATGGATATATTCTCCTGAATTCCAAAAAACTACTGTCAAATCCATGCAAGAAAAGCAAAGGCCTTCCTGAACCGCTAATAACTACAGGGAATTGTGCATAGTTCCATTCTTCTCCAAGATTTATCCAATTGACATCATTAGATATGTTTAAGCCTAAAGGATCTTGAATAGATATCTTAGTTTTTTCAAAATAATCAATATTCAGTTTATTAGAAATATCGTAAAGTTTTTTATTCAAAGAATTTATGAAATTTTAATTTCTTGCTTTTCAAAATTCGAAATAGTTTCAATAATGTCTTGATGGCTAGTTTCAAAAGGTAAATAATGTATCTCAGAATTATCTCTGCATGTAAACTCAGCAATTTTCTGTAAATTATTATTTTCAAAAACATTTATACCTAATTGAGCGATAGTAGTTGGTAAATTTAAACTTTTCATTAATACCATTAGCTGTTTAATAGATTGATTAGCTAATTTATTATTATTTTTTGTTTCTTCTAATCTTAATTGCAATAATATTCCAACTCCAACAATTTCGCCATGTAAGGGCTTATGAGCTGTAATTATTTGAGTAATAGCATTATGAAAAGCATGAGCAGCTGCAGTTCTACACTTTTCACCCCCGATTCCACCAATCAATCCAGCAGTAAGTGAACATCCTTCAACGACATTACACCAAGAAAGATTTTGAACAGTTTGGTTCTGATAGGCGCTCTCTCCGTAAATAAGTAACTGATCTCTTAATACTCTAGATATTTGAATGGCTTGTTGAACCAGTCCATCTTCAACTTCTGAAGAAGTTAAAGAAGATTCATACCATTTGGCCAAGGCATCAGCTATTCCACTAGAAAGTGTCCTCTTTGGGGCTGTTTTAATGAATTCATGATCAAACACTAATATTTTAGGGCAAGATCTTAACTCAATATCCTTAATGAATTGTCCATTTATTGAATAAATATTTGATAGTGCAGTCCAACCCGCACAAGTAGATGCGCTTAAAGGAATTGTGATAACAGGAATCGAAAGAGAATCTGATAAAAATTTTCCAGCATCTAAAACTTTACCTCCGCCTATGGCAAGAATAGAATCACAATTATTTTTAAGTATAATGCTTTCTAACCTTTCAAGATCTTCATAACAACAATCGTACTTTAGATCAGAAATATGTATTTCAAAATTCTCTTTAAGTAAATCTTTATAAATTTGATGCCTAATAAATTTAGTTGCTTCACTTCTTCCTAAAAGTAATGGGCGCTTAGAAATTTTTTTAATTTCTGGTAAAGCTTTAAACCATGCTCCACTACCCCTAAATATTTTTTCAGGTGATATTAACTGCATTTGCTCATAAGAGATTAAAAATTAGCTTCTGCCAATTCTTGAGAAGATTCTTCTGAGGAAATATTTACTGTAACTTTCTTATTCTCGTCAATATCAACTATGGCTTTATCTCCATCTTTTATCCTTCCTGATAAAACTTCTTCAGCTAAACTATCTTCCAATAAGCGCATAACAGCTCTTCTTAAAGGCCTTGCTCCATAAGATGGATTATATCCCTCTTCAACTAGTCTTTCTTTAAATGCATCAGTAACATCAAGTTTTATTCCCTTATCGTTTAATCTAGAGAATACTTCTTTTAACATTATTTCTGCAATATCTTTGACTTCGTTCTTAGTTAATTGTCTAAATACAATTATTTCATCAAGCCTGTTCAAAAATTCTGGCCTAAAGTATTGTTTTAATTCCTCATTCACAAGAGATTTAATCCTGTTATATTGGCTATCTTCCGCAGCATCCCCTGAAAATTCAAAGCCCAAACCACCACCACCTTTTTCTATCACTTTAGAGCCAATATTAGAAGTCATTATTAAAAGTGTATTTTTAAAATCGACTGTTCTACCTTTAGAGTCTGTTAATCTTCCATCTTCAAGTAATTGTAATAACAAATTAAAAACATCTGGATGAGCTTTCTCTACTTCATCAAATAAAACTACAGTATATGGTCTTCTTCTTACAGCCTCTGTAAGTTGACCTCCTTCATTGAAACCAACATAACCTGGAGGGGAACCAATTAATTTACTAACCGTATGTCTTTCCATGAATTCAGACATATCCAATCGAATCATGGCCTCTTCACTACCAAAGAAATATGATGCTAAAGATTTAGTTAATTCTGTTTTCCCAACACCGGTAGGTCCGGAAAAAATAAAGCTAGCAATAGGTCTATTTGGATTTTTCAACCCTACTCTAGCTCTTCTTATAGCTCTTGATACTGCTTTAACAGCTTCATCTTGCCCTATAAGCCTTTGATGCAAGGTCTCTTCCATATTAAGCAGTTTTACTGACTCGGTTTCTGTTAATTTCTGAACTGGAACTCCTGTCCATGAAGCTACTATATGAGCAACATCTTCTTCGTTTACAAGAGGGCTTTGAACAATATTTGAGTTATCTTTTTCAGTCTCTACAGCATTACTTAAATCATTATGGTCTGAATTTTCTTTTTTGTTTTCTAACAGCTCTTTGATTTTTGTAGATAATTCAATTTCTTTTTCCCTTAACTGGCCGGCTTGATCAAAATTTTGATCCCGGACTGATTCTTCTTTTTGCTTTTGAACTTGTCTTAATTCCTTGTCAATTTGTTTAGCTTCAGGAGGGAGTTTGGAGTTAATTAACCTAACTCTACTTCCGGCTTCGTCTATAAGATCAATAGCTTTGTCTGGTAAAAACCTATCTGATATGTATCGATCACCTAAGTGCGCTGCTGCTTCTAAGGCTTCATCAGTAATTTTCAAACGATGATGTTGCTCATAACGTTCTCTTAAGCCTTTTAAGATTTCAATTGTATCTTCAATAGATGGTTCTCCAACCATTACAGGTTGAAATCTTCTTTCAAGAGCAGCATCTCTTTCGATATGTTTTCTGTATTCATCTAAGGTTGTGGCTCCTATGCATTGGAGTTCACCTCTAGCTAAAGCTGGCTTTAAGATGTTAGCAGCATCAATTGCACCTTCTGCGGCTCCGGCTCCGATTAAAGTATGAACTTCATCTATAACCAAAATAACGTTTCCAGCAGATTTAATTTCTTCCATTATTTTCTTTAGTCTCTCTTCAAATTCTCCTCTATATTTTGTTCCTGCTACAAGAAGACCAATATCAAGTGTTAAAACCCTCTTATCTTCAAGAATATCAGGAATTTGTCCAAGTTGAATTCTTTGTGCTAAACCTTCAGCTATAGCTGTTTTACCAACACCAGGTTCACCTATAAGTACAGGATTATTTTTAGTTCTCCTACCTAAAATCTGAACAACTCTATCTATTTCATCGTGACGTCCTACAACTGGATCAAGCTTTGATTCACTTGCAAGTTTTGTTAAATTTGTACCAAATTCATCGAGAGTTGCTGTTTTTAAATTTCCCTTACTTGTTGAAGATCCACCAGAACCAACCTCTGCTGTCTCTCCTAGCATTCTTATTACTTGAGTTCTGATTTTGGTTAAATCGATCCCTAGATTTTCTAAAACTCTTGCTGCTACACCCTCACCCTCCCTAATCAAACCTAAGAGCAAGTGTTCAGTGCCTATATAATTATGTCCCAATTGTCGAGCTTCTTCAAGAGACAATTCTAAAACCCTCTTAGCTCTTGGGGTGAAAGGTATTTCTACAGCTACGAAACCTGAACCTCTACCAATTATTTTTTCAACTTCAATTCTTGAGTCTTTTAAATTTACTCCTAAAGATTTAAGTACCTTAGCCGCTACTCCTGTACCCTCACCTATTAAACCTAACAGAATTTGTTCTGTTCCAACAAAATTATGTCCAAGTCTTCTAGCTTCCTCTTGAGCAAGCATAATGACTTTTATGGCTTTTTCTGTAAATCTTTCGAACATTAAAGAAATAGATTCCTGTTAATAACCTACCAGTATTAAGATAATTTTGTGTTCATAATGAGCTTTTGTGAATACCCAAAATCTTAATTTATCCAATAAAAAATTACTTTATTAATGATATAGCCGCATATTATAGTGATTTCAATGATTCTGGTAATCCGCACAAAAAAAAAATTAATCTTTAATTTATAAATTTTTTTTCTTTTAAAAGAGCGTGTGTACCGTCTTTATAGTAGTTTTTTCTAATTCCTACAGTTAAGAAATTGAATTTGCTATAAAAAACCTCAGCAATTGAATTAGTTTCCGAAACTTCCAATAATATTTTTTTTATATTTAATTTTTTACATTGTTTTATTAAATACTTCATTAAGTAGCTGCCATAACCTTTTTGACGAAAATGTTTTTTTATAGAAAAATAATTTATATGGGCTTCATCAAATATTGTATGAACAACATAAACACCAACTATTTTCTTTCCTTTAAATATCGCAACTACTTTAACTCCGCTCTTTTTAAACTCACTTTCCCATTGTCTCTTAGTCCATAAACAGATTGTATTTGAATCTAATTCAAAACATAATTCAAGTTCTTTATGATCAATTTCTTTAACCGAAATCATTGAATTAATTATTGTTTATAAATAATTTCAGAATTAAATCCATTATAAAACTTCTGAAAGTTGTAGAATATTTTTTGTACGAAAAGAACAACCATGAAAGATAAAATTTCATTTTTAAAAAATAAAATTGATTTAATTAGCCCTAATAAAAATATCGTACCTATTTCTACTACCATTGACAGTTCTGAGAAGCTAAATATTGGTGGTTGTTCTATAGAAGATTTAGTAAAAAGATACGATACTCCCCTTTACATTTTAGACGAGCTCACATTAAGAAATTCCTGTAGAGCTTACAAAAAAGCATTGGAAAAATATTATCCAGGATTATCCCTCCCAATATATGCCTCTAAGGCAAATAGTTCTCTTTTTATGAGTAATTTAGTAGCCTCAGAGGGATTTGGTCTTGATGCCGTTTCAGAAGGTGAATTACTAACTGCTTTGAAAGGTGGTGTTCCAAATGAAAAAATTGTTTTTCATGGAAATAATAAATCTGATAAAGAAATTGCATTTGCCATCAAAAATAAAATCAAAGTAATTGTAGATAATGACCATGACTTAAGAAGATTAGAAGAGATATCTAATTCATTAAATTACGATCTTGAAATAATGATCAGATTTACCCCTGGAATAGAATGTCATACTCATGAATATATAAGAACCGGATCTCTTGATAGCAAGTTTGGTTTTGGAATTGAGTCTCTGAATAATTTATTCCAAGTAATAAAAAAAACCAAACATCTAAAATTAATTGGATTACATGCACATATAGGGTCTCAAATCTTCGAACTTGATCCACATAAAGATCTTGGAGAGATAATGGTAAATGTTATCTTACAGGCCAAAGAATATGATCACAATATAAAAGAACTAAATGTCGGAGGTGGATTGGGAATCAAATATACTCAGGAAGATGATCCCCCTTCAATTGATGAATGGATAAAAACAGTTTCAATATCAATAATACAAGCTTGTAAAAAAAATAAATTAGATTTACCTTTACTTATGTGCGAGCCTGGAAGATCTATAGTATCTACCGCTGGGGTAACAATATACAAAATTGGAGCATTTAAAGAAATCCCAGGAATAAGGACATACTTATCAGTTGATGGTGGCATGAGTGATAATCCTAGACCAATTACATATCAATCCAATTATTCTGCTTGTTTAGTAAATAATCCTTTAAATGAAAATTCCAAAAGTAAATATACAGTTGCAGGGAAGCATTGTGAATCTGGAGATGTATTATTTAAGGAACTGGAACTTGGCAATTGTAAGACAGGAGATTTAATTTGTGTTTTTGGGACTGGTGCATATAATAATTCGATGAGTTCTAATTACAATAGGATTCCTAAGCCTGCTGCTCTTTTAGTATCTAATGGTGAAGCAGAGATTATCCAAAAGAGAGAAAGTCCACAGGATCTTCTTAAATACGATGTATTACCTGATCGCTTTATCAAGCAAAGTTAGGTACATTTAAATAAATTAAATTTTAATGTGAATTTTTGGGGGTTTATAAACTTAAAGTTTTTATTAGATGTATTATTTGCAGCTGGATTTGGACTTTTATTATTCTCTAGAGTAAAAGAACAAAGAACATTATGGCTTCTGAGAGGATATTTATTTTTAGTTTCTTTTGCTTGGTTTATTCAAAGATATGCTTATCTTCCTCTAACTTCAAAATTAATTGACGCAGTAGTACTAGCTTGTTCTCTATCTTTAGCAATTCTTTGGCAAGGAGAGCTAAGAAGACTAATGGAATTACTAGGTACTGGGAGGTTAGCTGTATTATTAGGCAATCCACCTAGAGAATTTAGAGCTACATCTACAACAGTTAACCAGTTAGTTGATGCAGCAGGAAAACTATCTCAAAATAGAAAAGGAGCTTTAATAGTTGTTGATTTAGGAAGCGATTTAAGACCAGAAGATTTTTTATATTCAGGTATAAATATTGAAGCACAATTATCTACTGATTTGTTAATAAATTTATTTGCAACGGACACACCCTTACATGATGGAGCTGTTTTAGTAAAAGGTAATAAAATTATTTCTGCTGGAGTAATACTTCCTCTATCGAGACAAGGAATCAGTAGATACGGGACAAGACATCTAGCTGCATTAGGAATTACAGAAAGATTTGACAGATGTATTTGTATTGTCGTTTCAGAAGAAACAGGTACTTTATCACTAGCTAATCAAGGAAAACTTGAAAGACCTATTACAAGTAGCCGATTGCAAGAGCTTCTTATAAAATTAGTAGGGAATCAAAATCCATTAGGTAATCAAAAATCATCTGCAATCAAAAGCACTTTATCCCAAAATATAAATACGAATGATAATATTACTATTGAAAACGAATCGAATAGATCAGATTAAGATTAATTTATGAGATCGCAAAACATATCTACTAAAGAATATTCAGAATTATCTAATGAAATAGATAAATTACGAGTTCCAAAGCACATTGCAATAATTATGGATGGCAATGGAAGATGGGCGATAAATAAAGGTTTCCCAAGATCCTTCGGGCATAATAAAGGAGTTAATGTATTAAAAGAAATTATAAAGGTCTCAAAAAACTTAGGTTGTAAAACTCTAACAGCTTATGCATTTTCTACAGAGAATTGGTCTAGGCCTGCTAAAGAAGTAGATTTCCTTGTGGATTTATTTGAAAAGGTTATTGATAGAGAAATCCAACAAATACACAAAAATTCAATAAAAATTAATTTTATTGGAGATTTAACTCCTTTTCCAGAGTCCCTAAAATTGATAATCAATAAATCAGAAGACCTTACAAAAGGTAATAAGGATTTTACATTAAATATTTGTATTAATTATGGAGGTAGACAAGAGATCGTAAAAGTTGCAAAAAAAATAGCCCTTAAGTATTTTGCTGGAGAAATTAAACCTAATGAAATTAACGAGCAATTATTTGAATCAGAATTATTACTAAAAGGGTCTAATGATCCTGAGTTATTAATACGTACCAGTGGAGAAAAAAGGATTAGTAATTTTATGTTATGGCAATTAGCTTATTCTGAAATTTATATAACTGATGTATTGTGGCCTGATTTTGATGAGATTGAGTTTTTTAAAGCAATTATTGATTATCAATCAAGGAATAGACGTTTTGGAGGTATATAATCATTACCAAATGAATCTTGTGAAGATTCTAACTATTTTTCCTAAGTAAAAAATGATTAAAGCAGATAATGAAAAACTTAGAGAAATTAGATTTGATTGGAATATTGCGGATGTTTTGGAAATTTTGAATACCCCTTTAATAGATTTAATGTGGAAAGCGCAGAATATACATAGAAAGTTTAATCAATACAAAGTCCAATTAGCATCCCTTTATAGTGTGAAAACTGGAGGATGTGAAGAGGATTGTTCATATTGTAGCCAATCAATATATAGTGCAAGCCAAATAAAAAACCATCCTCAATTTGAAGTTGAAGCTGTTTTAAAAAGAGCTAAGACAGCAAAAGAAGAGGGTGCAGATAGGTTTTGTATGGGGTGGGCTTGGAGAGAAATTAGAGAGGGTAAACCTTTCAACTCAATGTTAGAAATGATTAAAGGAGTAAGAGAACTTGGAATGGAGGCATGTGTAACAGCAGGTATGCTTACTGATGATCAAGCCATAAAACTTGCAAATGCAGGTTTAACAGCCTACAACCATAATCTTGATACAAGTCCTGAATATTATGAAAATATTATTACTACAAGAACTTATCAGGATAGATTAGACACTATTAAAAGAGTCAGAGATGCAGGTATAAATGTATGTTGTGGCGGAATAATAGGTTTAGGAGAAAACCAAGTAGATAGAGCATCTCTTTTAAAAGTCCTCTCAAACATGAATCCTCATCCGGAAAGTGTCCCCATTAATTCATTGGTAGCTATCGAAGGTACAAAACTAGAAGATAATAAAAAAATTGATTCTATAGAAATGATAAGAATGATAGCTGCTGCAAGGATTCTTATGCCAAAAAGCAAAATAAGATTAAGCGCTGGTAGGGAGAGTTTAACTAAAGAGGCCCAGATTTTATGTTTTCAGTGCGGAGCAAACTCCATATTTTATGGAGATGAACTACTCACAACCTCAAATCCATCATTTCAAGATGACAGAAAATTACTTAAAGAGGTTGGAGTTCTTTTTAACAAAGATTTTGAATCTTGTAATAAAACAGTTTCGACTTTATGAGACAAAATATTTACAAAGTGGTTTCAATCTATTCTTTCTTCTCGGTTCAAGAAAACTTAATTACTGAACTAAAAGATAAGTTATTGAGTATTGAGAATGATAATGATCTTTCAGGCTTGTTAATAATTGCGAAAGAAGGAATTAACGGAACTATTTGTGCTAAAGAAAAGATTATTGAAAAAGTTCTTAATTTACTTAGAAAATTTATTGGAATTAATAAATCAAACATTAAGGTTAGTTATTCAAAAACTAAAATTTTCAAAAAATTAAAAATCAAAATTAAGAATGAGATTGTGACGATGGGAATTCCTGATATAAATCCATCAAAAGGTGCAGGAACTTATATTGATTCATTCACTTGGAATAAATTAATTAAAGAAAAAAATACTATTGTTATAGATACAAGGAATCATTATGAAGTTTCTATAGGAAGTTTTAAAGAGTCAATTAATCCAAATACAAAAAACTTTAGTGAGTTTCCTGAGTGGATAGAAAATAATTTAGAGAAACATCTTGGAAATGGGAATTCTAAAAATATAGCTATGTTTTGTACTGGAGGTATAAGATGTGAAAAAGCTTCTACTTTATTGAAAAATAAAGGGTATAAAAATATCTTTCATTTAAAAGGCGGGATACTTAAATACCTCGAGGAAATTTCAAAAGATGAAAGTCTATTTGAAGGAGAATGTTATGTTTTTGATAAAAGAGTATCCTTAGATCACGAATTAAAAAAAGGATCTTATTCAATTTGTCATGCATGCGGAATGCCAATTTCTTTGAAAGACAAAAAAAAAGAGGAATACATAGAAGGTATTCAATGTCATTTTTGTATTAACCAATTTACTGATGAAGATAGAAAAAGATTTGAAGAGAGACAAAAACAGATAAATTCATTAAAAGATAAAAATCAAAAAGTTTATAAGAACTAATTGATAAAAATCATGAAAATAGAAGAATTACAAAAAATAGCATTTTCCCTAGGTCTAATAATAAAAATACAAGTAAGAGAAACACTTGGATTATGTTTTTTTAAAATTGTTGTAGCAGAACAAAAAGATAATATAGTAAAGATTTGGGGAGAGATGAAAGGCTGGACTTTCTTAAATAAGCAGGGCCTTCAGCTCGATACATTAAGGATAATTAGTACCTCTCCTCCTTTTGTTTCTGAATTAATTTGGGCAACAAGTATGGCTTGGGCTATCGAAAAGAAAAATAGTAAAAATGCAAGACTATTAGCTATTTACGATACGGAGGGATATAGTTTGAAACTTGTTAGATACTTTAAGATAATTGGATTTAAAATTGTACAAGAGGTTGGTTCTAGTCCAATAGATCTCTTTTTAAGGTTAGTTTGGGGAGGGGCAGGAACTCTAATGAAAGGTGATTGTTTTCATATTCTAAACAAAATTGAGAAAAAACTTTCTTCGGTTGGATATACTCAGCCAGCGTGATAACTACTTCTAACTAAAGGTCCACAAGATACTTTTTTAAAACTTAATTTTTTACAGAAACTTTCTAAATATTCAAACTCTTTTGGTTCCCAATATTTCTTTACGGATAAGTGCTTCAATGAAGGTCTTAAGTATTGTCCAATTGTAATTTGATCACAATTAACTTTTTTTAGATCAAGAATTGTAGTTTCTATTTCTTTTAATGTTTCTCCTAAACCCAGCATAATTCCAGATTTTGTTTGAATATTAGGAGATATAGACTTTGCTTTTTTTAGCAAACTTATAGAATTTTTATAACTAGCTCCTCTACGAACTTCTTTTTGAAGTCTTTCAACTGTCTCTAGATTATGATTAAAACAAATTGGTTTTTTGTCTAAGATCATCTTTAGTCTTTCTTTTTGAAGTTTATCTTTATCCTCATAACTTTTACCTCCTCCCCATAAATCTGGAGTAAGGACCTCTATTTGAATATTCGGATCTATTTTTCTTATCTCATTAATCGTAGATACAAATAAATTAGCTCCATGGTCTGCGAGGTCATCTCTAGCTACCGCTGTTAATACTACATATTTTAAATTTAGTGTTTTTACTGCTTCAGCGACTTGAATACTTTCATATTTATTTATTTCACTAGGTTTACCTTTACTTACCTGGCAGAAGGCACAAGCGCGAGAACAAATTGACCCTCCAAGTAAAAAAGTAGCCGTCCCAGAGGCATAGCATTCTGCCCTATTTGGGCATCTCCCCTCTTCACAAATTGTATGTATATTTGATTTTTTGATTAATCTTTGTATTCTCTCAAATTCAGAAGCCTTACTAATAGGAAATTTTATCCAAGATGGGAGCCTTAAAATTCTCTCTACTTTAATTTGATTTTTTTCTTCCATTTTTAAATTAAATTTGTTCTACCTTCTAAGGCTCTTGCGAGAGTAACTTCATCAACGTATTCAAGTTCACTGCCCATAGGAAGTCCATAAGCGATTCTTGTTACTTTCGTAAAAGGGGTTAATAATTTTCCTATATATAGGCTTGTGGTATCGCCTTCAACACTTGGAGTTAATGCCAATATTATTTCATCAACATTTGATTTGCTTACCCTCTCTACCAAACTCCTGATCTCTAATAATTCTGGACCTATTGAATCCATAGGAGAAATCAAACCTCCAATGACATGATAGACGCCCTTAAACTCCCTTGCTCTTTCTAATGCTAATAAGTCTTTAGTTTCCGCTACTACGCAAATTATTTTTTGGTTCCTTTCAGTATTTCTACATATTTCACACTCTTCTTCTGAAGTTAAATTAAAGCAGTTTTTACAATGCCCCACATTACTATGAGCCTCTAACAATGCTTTAGAAAAATCTCTGATACTACTCTCAGGTTGTTTTAAAATAAATAATGCTAACCTTTGGGCTGTTCTTGGACCAATTCCTGGAAATTTTTCAAAATGACCAATTAATTTTGAAAGTGGTTTGGTAAAAGTTATCAAGATTAAAAATTCTTCTATGATTAATTTAGACGTATAATTTGAAACTGGTTCTATTTGTTTGCTTTTAATGTCTTATTATGTTTTTATAAAATATTTTTTTAAAGATGAAGAATATTAAATTTAACCCTTTTAAGGGTATTCTTTTAATAATTTTATGTTTCACCTTAAGTGGTTGCAGCGGAGGGATAAATGCGGGATTAGAGGCATATCAAAGTCCTGATGGACGTTATGCTTTTTTATATCCAACAGGTTGGACTAGAGTGAAAGTTGATGGAGGTCCTGAAATTATTTACCATGATTTGATTAATAGTAATGAAACGCTAAGTTTAGTTGTATCGGATGTAAATAAAGAAGTTAATTTAGAACAATTAGGTAACCCAATTGAAGTTGGACAAACTTTAATAGATAAAGTTATTGCTCCTGAAGGATCAGGTAGATCAGTTAAACTTGTTGGTGCAAACAAAAGAGAAGCCTCAAATCATATTTTTTATGATTTGGAATATCAATTAAATTTGAATGATCAAGATAGACATGAACTAGCAACAGTTGTTATTGATAGGGGAACTTTATATACATTCGCTGTAGGAACAAATGAAGATAGATGGAGCAAAGTTGATGGATTGTTTAATAATGTTATCGAGTCTTTTAACTTCTTAATTTAGTTTTTAAAAAAGAAATATTTTTAAACACCAACTTGAACATTCCACAAATCTGAATATACATTTTTGTTATTTATTAAAAATTCATGTTTTCCACTCTCAATGATTTTGCCCTTATCAATAACAATAATATTATCTGCATTTTTAATTGTACTTAATCTATGAGCTATAACAATAGTTGTTCTCTCTTTGGTTATTTTAGATAGTGATTTTTGAATTAAAACTTCTGTCTCGTTATCAACTGAAGCTGTAGCCTCATCTAAGATCAATATAGGTGCATCTTTTAAAACTGCTCTGGCTAACGCTATTCTCTGACGTTGTCCGCCTGAAAGTCTTTGTCCCCTTTCCCCAACTATTGTTTTATAACCTTCCGGTAATTGTTCAATAAATTTATGTGCCTCAGCAATTTTTGACGCTTTTACTATATCTTTAATATTTGGACTACTTGCACCATACGCAATATTTTCCTGAACGGTTCCATGAAATAAATAAGTTTCTTGGCTTACTAAAGAAATACATTTTCTTAAATCTTTTAAATTAATATCCTTAATGGGAATGTTATCTAAGGATATTAAACCCTTATTACTATCATAAATCCTAAGGAGAAGTTTTATGATTGTACTCTTACCAGAACCAGTTAATCCCACAATTCCTAAAGTAGAGTTATTCTGGATTCCAAAATTTATGTTCTTTAATGTTAATTTTCTACCAGGATAATTAAAATTAACATTTTCAAATCTAATATCTCCTTTAATATCTCTTGAATCAATTTTTAATTTGCCATCTTTTATTTTTATAGGTGTATCTATAAGATCTATTACTCTATTTATTGATGCCATTGAACGTTGAAAATCATCTAAAACATGACCTAAAGTAGTTAGAGGCCACAATAATCTTTGAGTAATAAATACTAAAAAGCTATATGTCCCAACATTCAGAACTTTATTCCAGGTTTGAAAACCTCCAATAAGTAAAATTGCTATGAAGGCAAATAAAATAGCAAATCTTATTAGTGGAATAAAAGCAGAAGATAATTTTATTGCTGCTTTATTACTTTTCTGATATGCAAGACTTTCTTTATTTAATCTATTAAGCTCCCAATTCTCCTTAGTAAAGCTCTTTATAGTAAGAATCCCACTTAAATTATTATTTAATCTTGAAGCTAAAAGACCTGCTTTGTTCCTGACATCTTTATATTTTGGAGATAACTTTCTTTGAAATCTTATCGACCCAAGAAATATTAAAGGGATAGGTAAAAAAGCAAATAATGCAATTTTTGGTGCAACAAAAATCATTGTTCCACCAATAACTAGAACAGTAACAAATAACTGAATAAGTTGATTAGCTCCTTGATCAAGAAACCTCTCAAGTTGATTTACATCATCATTTAAAATCGATAGAAGTCTACCCGTATTATCATTTTCAAAGAAGGCCATATCAAGTTCTTGTATATGCTCATAAGCCTTTATTCTCAATTTATGTTGTGATAATTGAGCTAAATTTCTCCATAAAACTGAATATAAATATTCAAAGAAAGATTCTCCTGACCATACTAAACCTGAAGCAAATGCAAGAAAAATTAATTGAATTGGAACTTCTTTTATCCCGAAACTAGCAATCCAAGAATTCTCTTCTTTAACTACAATGTCTACTGCAAGTCCAATAATTACAGGAGGAGCTAAATCTAAAATTTTATTTATTATCGAACTTAAAAAAGCACAAAAGAGTAAAGTCTTTTCATCTCTTAAATTTAAATAAAGTCTGACTATTGGATTTTGGTTTCTTGTAGATCTCATTGTAGACTTATTATAAATTAAATTTCTTCTTAGTTTCT
>QCUW01000023.1 GCA_003210695.1 Prochlorococcus sp. AG-679-P15
GTAATTTTGTATCTTAACCACAAAGCTCTTACTACTGCTGCAAAAGTAAATGGAAGTCCTAAAAGAGTTAAGGCTGCAAAAAGATTTATTATTAAATCACTTTTGGCAGGACCACCCTCATAAAAGATTTTTTCATTAATGTTAATCATTTAAAAGACCTGACTTATAAATTAGGTGTTGAAATTCTTCCAGAAGTTTAATTTCATTATTAAAGGAAGCACCAGAATTTAGGTTAACAAGTAACCAATAAGGTTTGTGGTTCTTCACTTGACCAAAGTTTTTAAATAACCAATCCTGTAATAATCTCCTTATTTTATTTCTTAAAACGGCTTTTTTTGAAACTTTTTTACTTATAGCTATTGCAATCTTAAAATTTTCTAAACTATCAATATTCTTATGAGAGATAAGAATTTTTGGATTTGATCTTGCTATTTTTAAAGTCATTAATTTTCCGTAATATTTTACCGAATTTTTATGAATATAATCGAAGGTCCTATGACCCTTTAATCGCATTGCTTTTGGCAGGCCCATTATTAAATTATATTGTTAAACCGCTATTCTTGTTCTACCTCTTTTTCTTCTGCTTTTAATAACTCTTCTTCCTGTATGTGAACGCATTCTTACTCTAAAACCAGATACACGTTTTCTTTTTCTTGATGTTCCGCCGAATGTTCTTTTAGTCATTGTTTTTTATACTTGCTAACAATTTATCATTTAATCGATCAAAATAGTTGCGCTCCCTAAATAACTTGAAACGGAATCCTTTCCAAAATACTGCCCAAAAGAATGAAATTGATATAGGCCAGTCCTTTTAGGATTAAACACTTTTATTGATATTGCGTAACTATCCTTATTACTAGGAATTGGACTATAAGGGAAAATATCAAGCGAAGTATTGTCTTCGTTAAGTTCAATATCTGCAGGTATATCCTCAATACATTTTGTACGAGTTTCATATCCACCTATTCTTACTTTGCAAAAACGTATTTTTTCTTCTTTAATTGTTGTTTTGAAAGTTTTAGGTATTTTCAAAGTTATTTTCAAAAGACTTTCTTTTCTGTCATTAGGTCTAAAAAAGAAAAAAATTGTATTCCTAGCTTTACTTAAATTGTTTTTTTGAAACCATTTTAATTTCCTGTAACCTGATTCTTGGTCCCATTGGAACTCTAGAGCTGATTTAACTTCAGTATTATTAAATAATGGAATAGAAATTAAGAATGGTGAAAGTAATAGGAATTTAAGAATTTTGTGTTTATTTAAAATTTTTTTGTGATTCTTATTCATTGTTTTGGGTTAAATGATCTGTTTCCTTTAACTTTTTTAGTTTATAAATAAAACTTTTTAAAGATTAACATCTATCGGTCCTTAAATTTGAGGCGCCACGCAAGTAAGGATGATTAATTAAGGAATTAGTTGGTAAAATAACCAACGCCATTAATCTAATACAAAAATCAACATCATCAGAAAGATACATTTGTTGACAGTCTAAAAATGCAACTGAGTCAAGTCCAAACTGTTTTCTCGCAATAGAAGCTGGGAAACATGCATCTAAATCATTAGTAACAGTAAAAGTTATAGATAAAATATTTTTTGGATCCATATTATTTCGCAAAATTAATTCATCAATAAGCTCAACTACTGCAATCTCAATTTCTTTTGATGTATTTCCACTTGAAGTTGTAGCTCCTCTAATAGCAGTAACTTTTTCACTATCAAGATAATCCTTACTCATATTTAAACTTAAGGTTTATATAACCAAAGAATTTTATTAGATGAATTTACTTCAAAAAATATATTTTGAATAATTTTACTTCCAGGTATGAGCCCAAGTATTTTCTTTTTTTTCTTACCAAAAGTTACAGGTTGTATTTTTGGATCAATTTTAACCATTTCAGCTGCAAGATCTCTCGCTACATATTCATCACCAATTTCGTCAACCAGACCAAGTTCTCTAGCTTGAGTTCCAGTGAAGATTCTTCCATCAGCAAACTTTCTTACATCTTCAACTGGTAAATTTCTCCCTTCTGCAACAGCTTCAGTAAATTGTCTATAACTTTCATCTATTAGTCCTTGCAAGAGTTCTCTACCTTCATCACTTAAAGGTTTATCGGGCGAAAGAATATCTTTATAAATACCGCTTTTTACAGTCTCAAACTTTATACCGATTTTATTCAAGAGCTCAGATAAGTTATTTCCTCTTATTATTACACCAATGGAGCCCGTAATTGTTCCTGGGTTAGCTACAATTTTGTCGGAAGCTACACTGATGTAAACCCCACCAGAAGCAGATATGTTTCCAAAACTAGCAATTACTTTACATCCTTTCTCCTTAAGTCGTTTAATAGCAGAGTATATTTCTTGGCTATCACCAACGGTCCCTCCTGGAGAGTCGATTCTCAAAATTAATGCTGGAAATTCTCTATCTTCAACTTGTTTTAAAGCTTTGATGACAGAAATTCTTGTTGAACTTGTGATTGGCTCATCAATTACTATACGAGCCATTCTTTTTTTTGACTTTCGTCTAAAAGGCCAAATCATTTTTTTAAGGTACAAATCATAAATCTACTTTAAAAAGACTATCAGCAGACCAAATGAATTCAATCCTAAATTGGTTTTTAATGATACTCCCTTTTGCACTATGGGGTACTTCAATGACAGCAATGACGCCACTGGTATCAACTGCTGGACCAGATTTAGTGGCGTCATTAAGATTGTTTCCTGCAGGAGTTCTTGTTCTTATTACAACATATTTACTTAAAAGAGATCTAAAAATTTATATGTGTGATTTGAAATGGTTCTTAGTTTTTACAGTCATAGACGCAACGTTTTTTCAATTATTCTTAACATATGGAATTTCAAAAACAGGGGCTGGGCTGGGCTCTGTCTTGATTGATTCACAACCCTTATTGGTAGCATTATTGGCACGAGTAATTTTCGGTAATTTAATCAATCCAATTGGATGGCTAGGGTTGCTTTTTGGCTTAGGTGGAATAATTTTTTTAGGAGTTCCAAAAGAACTTTTACAAAATTGGTGGTTAATGTCTGATAAAAATATTACTGATATTCCACTCAATATTGGAGAATTATGGATGCTTGGAGCATCTTTAGCGATGGCATTAGGAACAATTTTGATAAGATTTACATGCACTAAAAGTGATCCAGTTGCAATTACTGGATGGCATATGGTTTTTGGTAGTTTTCCTCTAATTATCAAACATTGCTTGCAAACAAATTTTGAATTAGCACCAGATTGGTCAATATATGATTGGGGGCTCATGTCATTTGCGAGCATCTTAGGAGGTGCTTTAGCATATGGATTGTTTTTCTATTTTGCTAATAATAAAGAAATAACAGGGTTTAGTACTCTTGCATTTTTAACACCAATATTTGCTCTCCTTACGGGTGGTGTTTACCTAAATGAAAGATTAACAATCATACAATGGATAGGAGTGGTGTTCGTTCTGATTTCAGTTTTCTTGGTAAGCAAGAGGAAGTCTTTATGGGAAATTTCAAATACTAATACTAATATTTAGTAAATAGAATTTGAAAATAGTTTTAAGAATGCATATTGTTTTAATTAGTACACCTATTGGATTCCTAGGTAGCGGTAGAGGTGGTGGAGTTGAGCTTACTTTAAGTTCTTTAGTCACTGGTTTAATAGCAAAAGGTCATACGGTGGATGTAGTAGCTCCAAAAAACTCTAAATTGATAGAAGCCAGTAGTAAAGCAAAAATACATTATGTAGAAGGTAAAGAACAAAAAAGTTGGCAACATCAAGATTATTATTCTTTGGTAACTATTCCTGAAAATTCGCTTTTGTCTGGGATGATCGAAAAGGCAATAGCTATTAGTAAAAAGGCAGACATAATATTAAATTTTGCTTATGACTGGCTACCGATTTGGATGACTCTAAATATAAATATCCCAATTGCTCATGTTATTAGCATGGGCTCTGAAAGTTCTATGATAAGTAATTTAATTTCAAAAGTTTACTCTAAATATCCTAATAACTTTGCTTTTCATTCAAAAATACAAGCTTCCGATTATCCTTTTATTGAAGATCCTATTGTTATTGGAAATGGATTTATATTAGGTAATTATATCTTTCAAGATTGTAAGAATGGTCCTCTGGGCTGGGTTGGCAGAGTAGCACCTGAAAAGGGATTAGAGGATGCAGCATATGTGGCTAATGCACTAGGAGAAAAACTTAAAGTTTGGGGAATTGTTCAAGATCAGTCATATGCACTAAAAATAGAAAAATCATTCTCTCCAGGGATATTAGAGTGGAAGGGTTTTTTAGAAACGGAACAATTACAAAAAGAACTTGGAACTTGTAGAGCTTTACTTAATACACCTAAATGGAACGAGGCCTACGGGAATGTTGTAGTTGAAGCATTGGCTTGTGGAGTCCCTGTAATTGCGTATAAAAGAGGAGGACCGAGTGAAATCATTGAGCATGGCAGAACAGGTTACCTTGCTATACCTGATGATAAGGAAAGCCTACTTGAATACTTGAAGGTCATAAACAAAATTGATCGCAAGCTTTGTAGAGAATGGGTAGAGAATAACGCTTCTTCAAATATATTTGCTAGTAAAGTTCTGAAATGGCTTAGTACGATTATTAAGGAAAATCAATTTTAAAATATACCTTTTAAGTCTAAAAATAAGTTGCTTACTTCAGTAGTAATTTTGATTTTTAGAATTTTAATTTTACTTTTAGCTTTAGGTTCTACTAAATATGTACATCAAATCCCCCCTATTCCAGGCTGAAGGAGAGTGATGTTTTAATCTGGTGATTGGTTATCTCCAAATGTAAATTAAATTTTAAGTTTTGATAAAACACCAGTTAAGTTATTGTTTAATAAATTTTCTCTATTCACTTCTCATTAAAAAAGTATTGGATAGTTTTAGGATGATTTCAGCAAGACTTCCTTCAGCATTGGCTATATTATTTTGATGATATTTATTGATGATGCAATTAATTGTTGGCCTCAAAAAGAAGGAAGAAAATTAGGAGAGCATGGAATTTATAATCTATGAAAAAAATGATCTAAATACTTAAGCAACTCACTTACTATGAAATGGTTTTAAAGCTGATTGGGAAAGTAAAAAAGTCGAGAAAGTTTAACAAAGCCTTTTTTTAAGCATTTCATTTTTAAGATCATCCAAACTACATTTATTAGGAATTTCTACATTATCTAAATTTTCAAGCATCTCTAGATCTATAACAGAGTCCTCTGCCAGAAAACTGAAAACCTCATTAATACTTATTCCCATATCTCGAGCCATTTCTGAAATAAGCCTAAAAGTATCTCTTCTCACAGAAATTTGAAGATCTATAGGAATATATTCATTTTTAGGATTTACTGACTTCATAATATAAATCTTAAGACATTATGTAATTATCCGCACATATTATTTACAATATTCTTTAATTATGTATTAGGCAATAAATAAAACTACCTATTTTATGAGCCAATACAATATTTTAATTAGTAATATTTAGTAGAAATGCCAAGATAGGTATCGTAATTATTGAAATTAACGTTGTTGAAAAAAGAATTGTAGCGGCTATCTGTTCATTCTTTTTAAATGCTTCAGCCATCAAGATTGTTGAAACTGCAGATGGAGTTCCAGCCTGAAGAACTACTGCAGATGTCTCGTTAAGATTGAAATTTAAGATTTTGCTCACAAAATATACAATTAGAGGCAAAATGAATAATTTTAAGATTATTGAATATTTAATCCCTTTATCAAAATTAAAAAATCTAATTTTGTTATTTGTTATTATTCCAAGTCTCGTCCCAACAATAACTATTGCGAGAGCTATAACTATTTTTGATGGAATCCACAGATAATTTCCCAAAACGCGTTCCACACCAAAAAGATATGCAATTAATACTCCTATAATCCCCCTTGAGGCAGGACTGTTTAATATCGCTTTTAAAAGTTCTTTAAAATTTAGCTTAGTATTTGAGTTCTCATTTTCTTGCAGAAAGAAAGGTCCAAATATCCATGCAAAGAGAGTTGTTCCTAAATCAAAGCCTATTGTAAAATTAATTGTGCTTGTAGGAAGAAGGGCTATGGCAATTGGGATTCCAAGAAATGAAGTATTACCTATTAAGCCAGCTAATCGTAAGGAATAATTAGGCAATTTTGTCTTAAAAACTGAAAAAAAATTAATTAGAATTATCAAAAATCCAATTAAAAAAAAAGCAATAATAGCAGTTTTAATTAAATCCGTATCAATGCCTTCTTTTAATAAGAGGCCCATTACACTCAGAGGAATACCATACTTAATAAGAGGTTTAGCTATAGATTCTGATAATTTTGGTTTTATTTTTCCAATAAAAAAACCAAAAGTTAAGAAAGGAATGATATTTATAAAAAGAGCGTAAATAGTATTTTTTTTTAGTAAGGTAATTTTACCTTTATTGGTGCAATATTATGTATTTTTTATAAAGCAAATTTATTTTAAATAATTTTCCAAACTGCATTTTCTGGAATCAAGGGAGTTTTTTTTAGATCTTCAGGTTTTGTGGTGATAACCCGCCAATTTGGAACTCTACAAGTGACATATGAGGGACTTTCTATTAAAATTCCTGGTTTTTCATCAAAAGTGCAATTAAAACCTTCTTTCCAATACCCACCTTCATTTAGACTTCCTTTAAACCAAACCCAACATTTTGAAGTTTTCAAAACAAATATTCCATTTTATTTATAATAATCATTATTCAAAAGTTTTTGATAAATTTGATAATATTATAAATTAACTATCACTAACTAATATTTTCTTGAATAATAGATTTTGGAAATTAGGATGAGAAAATTTAATATAAACGTAATAATATTCGCAATTAGGATAGGTAATGATGATATTGCATGTCCGTAGATGATCCAAGAACCCACACCACAAATAAACATTATCAAAGCTATTAAAGAAACATCATCAGCTTTTTTGGTCTTTAACGTCTTAATTAGTTGAGGTAAAAATGCAACTGTAGTTAAAGTTGCAGCAAAATATCCAAAAAACTCAATATTCAGAGAATACATTATCTACATTTCTCCGATAAAAAAGCTATGGGATCTCCCATTTCAGGAGAATACCCCAGGACATCATTAGAAAAATAATCATAAATTATTTGGTCGTTATCGTCTAAAAGAAATGAAGCCCCTCTTTGAGGGAGATACTTATTATCAAGGATATAATCATTCCAGTTTTGAAGAATTTCTAGCATATTATTTAATCTATAAGTAGCTAATTCAAAAGGTCTTAAATAACCATCTCCAAAAGTATATTTGAAAAAAACACCAGAAAATTTAATTAAATTAAAGAGGTTTATATGATCTTCATCATTAAAGATTTGTTTTGAATTCCTATCACCTGTATAGCCTCTGATAACCTCCTTTATGGTTTTTAATGAGTTTATTCCTGATAACATTATCAACATATTGATCCATCCTCCAAAACCTATATCTACCCCTGAGGAAACCATAAGGTCTTGGTGAATTTTATTGTCATAAACAACTTGTAAATTTTTTTTTGAAAATCCTGTAAAGGCGCAAAATTTATCTTTACCAACTTCATTGCCAATTGCTATTGCAAAAATATCTAAATTGTTATTTTGATTATTATTAATAAATTTTTTTAAATTTTTTATGTATTCAAAACTGTCGAAATCACCTAAAAGTCCCAATATAATTATTAATTTATATTTTTTTGAACCAGAAAAATCAAAATCTTTGATTAATTTATTAAGGATTTTTTTTTGTTTATCATTAAGCATGATTGGATTCTCATTAAATTAATTTGCTAAGAAAAGCTTTTTCTTACGTAAATTTGTATAAAAATTTACGTGAAAAAGTTTTTATAGAAATTTATTTATCTTATTTTGTTTTTATTATTTTAGGGTAAACAACTTTAAGTTATGACCGTAGGAATTTATTACGCAACTACAACTGGAAAAACAGAGGACGTAGCAGATCGTCTTCACAACTTTATTTCTTCTGCAGAATCACCTAAAGATGTATCCGACGTTGATGATCTATCTGAGTTTGAAGGTCTTGATGGAATTATTTGTGGCATTCCTACATGGAATACCGGAGCAGATGAGGAAAGATCTGGCACAGCTTGGGACTCAATATTAGATGATATTGGAGACCTAAGTTTGTCAGGGAAAAAGGTTGCTATTTTTGGCTTAGGAGATTCATCTACCTATACAGAAAATTATTGTGATGCAATGGAAGAATTGCATAGTTATTTCACAAAAGCAGGTGCTGATATGGTTGGCTATGTTGACAAGTCTTCATATACATTCGATGAGTCAAAGAGTGTTATAGGCGAAAGATTTTGTGGATTACCACTTGATGAAGACAGCGAATCTGATTTAACTGATGCTCGTTTAGAAACTTGGGCTTCTCAATTAAAAGGAGAAATACCTTCATTGGAGTAACGCTTTAAAAAACATTTGGGTTTTACTTTGTAACATTTGTTCTCCTCAAGCATGTTTTTTTTACATAAGTATTTAAAACCTGTAAAGATCTTGTAAAAATCAGTCGAATTAGCAATATGCTCAATTTGCTGTTTATTTAAATCAAGTGTTACAAAACTACGGAAAATCTGATGTTACCTATGACTGGTACGCGGGAAATTCTGGGGTTGTTGGCCGTTCAGGTAAATTCATAGCTGCTCATGCTGCTCATGCAGGATTAATGATGTTCTGGGCAGGAGCTTTTGGATTATTTGAATTAGCTCGTTATGACGCCAGTATCCCAATGGGTTCTCAGAAAGCAATTGTTTTACCCCATTTAGCGGGTATTGGGATTGGTGGAATTGAAAATGGTGTCATTACAGAACCATACGGAATTGTTGTAATTTGTACGTTGCATCTAATCTTCTCTGCGGTATTAGGAGCTGGAGGATTATTACATTCCAACAAATTTGCAGGTGATCTTGCAGATTATCCAGAGAATAGTAAGCCGCAAAAATTTGATTTTGAGTGGGACGATCCAGATAAGTTAACATTTATTCTTGGACATCATCTAATCTTCTTAGGTCTTGGGGCAATTATGTTTGTTGAATGGGCACGTATACATGGAATTTATGATCCAGCTCTAGGTTCAACTAGACAAGTTATTTACAATTTAGATATTGCTGCTATTTGGAATCATCAATTTGATTTTCTGAAAATTGATAGTTTAGAGGATATTATGGGTGGTCATGCATTTGTAGCATTCCTAACTATTATCGGTGGAGTTTTTCATATTTGCACAAAACAATTTGGAGAATACACTGAATTCAAGGGTAAAGGATTACTTGGTGCAGAGGCAATTCTTTCTTATTCAGTAGTGGGTGTTTCTTATATGGCTTTTGTCGCAGCCTTCTGGTGTGCTTCAAACACTACTATTTATCCTGTTGATCTTTATGGGGAACCATTGAAGCTTCAATTTGAATTTGCTCCTTATTTCACTGACACTGTTGATTTAGGTTCTGGAGCATATAGTTCTAGAGCATGGCTTGCTAATACTCACTTCTATTTGGGTTTCTTTTTCTTACAAGGTCATTTATGGCATGCGCTAAGAGCTATGGGATTCGACTTTAAGAAAATTGGTCAAGCATTCGACAACATAGAAAATACAAAAATTACACAAAATTAGTTTAATTAACTAAAAAAAAAGACCTCATCTATTTAAAATAGAAAGGTCTTTTTTTTGTAATAACACTAATAAGGTATTTTATTAAATTATGAATTTAACAGAAATAAACTGCAAAGAACTTTTTCAAAAAGCCTATGAAAAAAGATATACATGGACTAATGAATTTAGTGGTTACCAAGGTAAATGTATTTTTTCATTTAATAATGATAATTATGAAGGTAAGTTCGTTTTAGGGAAAGATTTTAAACCTGAAATTCAGAATATTGACTGTCAGAATATAGTCAAAAGTATAAACTCACAATTATTCGAAGTGTCAATTCATAGAGTAAAAAGAACATTTGAAGATATTCACGGAAAAAATAATTTTAATTTAATTAAAGAATCAAAAAATGGAGTTGAAATGATAGTTTCTGGTAAAAATGATGGAGATAAATATAGGGTCAAAAATAATTGTATAAATATGGTGTATAGAAAAATTCACGGAATTATTATAGAAATATTTGTTCAAGAATTTTTTGATACTGGGCTTGGATTTTTAAGTAAAAAATATACTAGCCAACAAATTGATCCCAATACACTTAAGGCAAAAACTTTGAAGTTGGAATATGAAGATAGATTTATAAGGATTGGTTCTAAGGATATTTGGATACTTAATTCAAGATTTATTAAATTCTTAAATAAAAACAAAGAAGAAGAAATACAAAAGTTTATTTTTGAGGACCTTAGCTTACTAGCTTAAAAAGTTCTCCTATTCTACTAATCTAAATCCCTTATCAAGTAGCTTCTGGTAAAGGAGCCTAGCTCTGAAAGCAAGAATTTGTTCTTCATTTTCATTACTGATTACATGGAAGTAATTAGTATCTAGTTTGTTTTTACTAAAAGATACATTGGCTTCACCTAATCTTAAGGTCCAGTTTTCCTCTTTGGCTAAATGTTGGTTAGGGCCAAGATCCCATGGACATTTTTCAGGATATTTTTCTCTTTTAGATCCCATTGAATTGTTTTAACTAACCAATAATAAACATTATTGAAAAGTTAGGCTATGAATTTAATTCTTTTTAAAATATATGTTTAGAAAAAAATATAGTTAGTATTTATTTGCAATTAAACAATAAAAAGGATCGTTTTTTAGAAAA
The DNA here is from genome assembly GCA_003210695.1 of Prochlorococcus sp. AG-679-P15. GTDB lineage: Bacteria > Cyanobacteriota > Cyanobacteriia > PCC-6307 > Cyanobiaceae > Prochlorococcus_A. The sequence continues at coordinate 10,794 of QCUW01000023.1, forward strand.
GGTAAGAAATTCAGATTATTATCATTAAATTTTTTAATTATTCTGGGCTCTTTAAATCCGTTTGTAATTAATACTTTTCTAACATATTTGACTCTTTCTTCTTCCGTAGAATGTGTCCATATATTTGGAGCTTTATGCCAAAAAGCTCTATTTGAAAAAGATACTAAAATTTTGCCTCCATCACTAAGGATTCTTACAATCTCTTTTGTAAGTTTTTCTGGGTATTGTAAATATTGCCATGCTGCAACTATCAAACAATAATCAACACTTTTACTATCTAAGGGAATTTCCTGGCTTAAATTAAAGTTTTGAATCCAAAAAGAATTGAAAGTTTTGTTTTTTTCTAGTTCCTCTTTATTTAATCCATGTCCAATTACTTTTTTATAATTTTTTCCCTTAGGAAGATAACTATCCCAACTTGACATTAAATCAAGGACAGTAGAGTTATTTTTAATTTCGTTTTTATAAACAGAAGATAGATAGTTTCTGAAATTCGAATCTAGATGATAAACAAATTTTGGATCAGAATAAAATTCCTCATCATTACTTTCATCTAGCTTTTTTCTTTGATAATTATTTAAAACTTCCAAAATAACTTTTAAATCATATATACATAATTTAATGACTGTATATTTATTTCGTGTTCTATAAAATTAGTTTATCTTAAATAATTAAAAAATTTGATAAAAGCTAGACATCCAATTAAAAAAGGTTAAATTATTAATTAATTATTTATTTAATTAATAATGATTAATTCAAGAAGAAGTAAAAAAAATAGATCTAAAAATTATCTTTTTAATCCCTATATAAATGGAATAAGTTCATACGATATAGCATACTTATCTTCAAAAACATTTTTTAAAAATAAAAATGCTAATCTTCAAAGAGATACCAAAAAAGATTATTTGGCTGCATAAATATGCCTTACATTAATATTTTAACTTCAGAAAAGGTAGATAATAAAAAAAAACTTCTTGAAGAAATTACAACTTTAATATCATCTCTAACAAAAAAATCAAAAAAATTTGTAATGGCAAAAATAGAAGATGATTCCGAAATGTATTTTGAAGATGAAAGTCCTTGTTGCTTTTTAGAGATAAAGTCAATAGGTTCTCTAAATCCTAAAAAAATGACAAAGCCTATATCTGATTTTGTGTATGAGAAGATGAAAATACCACTAGATAAGATTTATATTTCTTTCGAGGATGTGCCTGCGTCAATGTGGGCTTGGAATGGAAGAACCTTTGGTTAATAATTATTCTAGGTATTAATAAATGGAAATAAATAGTTTAGTTGAATTAAACAGTCTCAGAACAGCCCCTGAATTAAGTAATAGGCAAATAAAAAAACTTTTAAAAGAACTAGAAGCTAATATTTTTGATGCCGATTGGATAACAATTGGAATAATGGCACCTTTTGATAATAAGGCTGTTGAAGCATTAAGATCAATTTCAAAAAAATATTCCTCAATTAAATTTAGTAATTTAGATTCTCTCCATGCTGATGGAAGTGTTTTTTTAAAAGGTAACCAAAAAACTGGTAATGTTTTTGTTAGATCTGAAGATGGTCTTGGAGAAGGAATTTTAATAACATGTCAATATGATGAAAATGCCCAAGAATCTAATACCTTTGGACCATTGCCATTAGATTTTTTTCATAATTAACTTCTAATTTATGTTTTTATGTAATATTTAATTTTATGATAGCTTTTTAACAGATAATCCTTTTCAGAAATTAGATTTGAAAATATTTTTTGTTTTAAGCTTTGATATTATATTTAGTGGCATTGAGCTAAATTTTTCCATTTTTAAAATTTGATGTTTTTTCAGGATATAATTCAAAGTCTTAATAATTTTTGGTCTAAAGAAGGTTGTTTAATTATGCAGCCTTACGATACGGAAAAGGGTGCTGGCACAATGAATCCTCATACTTTTTTGAGGGCTATAGGACCGGAACCTTGGTCTGTTGCATATGTTGAGCCATGTAGAAGACCCACAGACGGAAGATTTGGGGATAATCCTAATCGTGCACAACATTACTTTCAATATCAGGTAATAATTAAACCTTCCCCAGATGGGATTCAAGAAAAATATTTAAAATCTCTGGAATCTCTTGGAATACAGCCTAAAAATCATGATATAAGATTTGTTGAAGATAATTGGGAGTCGCCAACTCTTGGAGCTTGGGGCGTAGGTTGGGAAGTATGGCTAGACGGAATGGAAGTTACTCAATTCACTTATTTTCAACAATGCGGAGGAATTGATTGTCAACCAATACCAATTGAAATTACATATGGTTTAGAGAGAATTGCATTGTTTTTGCAAGATAAGGAAAGTATTTGGGACTTAAACTGGAACGAAAATTTTAAATATAGTGATATTTGGCTTCAATTTGAAAAAGATCAATGTGAATTTAATTTTAGAGAATCAAATCCAGATAATATGAGAAAACTTTTCTCTTTATACCAAGAAGAAGCAAATTCTCTTGTTGATAAAAAGCTAACTTATCCTGCTTTAGATTTTGTTTTGAAATGTAGCCATTGCTTTAATTTACTTGATGCTAGAGGAGTAATTTCAGTTACTGATCGTGCTCAATATATAGAAAAAATTAGAAAATTAGCTAGAGAAGTAGCATCATCATGGATGCAAGAAAGAGAGTCTTTGAACTTTCCTTTATTGAAAAATTTAAACTAAAACAAAAAATTAGTTAGGTATCAATTGTTACACAGGGATGAATCTATTAATCCTACTCAAAAAAGTTACTCTCGATACAATAAATATACCCATAGTCTGGGCATTTTTCGTGTGAGGTAAAATGAAACTCTTCCAACAAATGTTGGTTGCTGTTGCTTCAGTAGGTATATTTGTTCCTACACCAGCTCAAGCTTCTGACGTTTTTAATCTCGAAGGAATGAATTCTTACATTCGTAAGAAATCAACTTCAAGAAAACAAAAACTATTTAATAGCAATTCATTTAATAATGAACTTGCAACACAAAAAGTTGAAAGCTCAATAGTTAAAAATAAACCATTTGAAGCTGGTTCTTTTTCAGAGACAGCAACATTAGACGGTAAAGCACAATTTGCTCTTGGTGCTGTTGACGGTACTCACAGTCCTAATGCTGCTACTGCTAGCTACAGCTGGCAAGGTAACGTGAACACTAGTTTTACTGGTGATGATAATCTTTACGTTAGGCTTAAATCAGGTAATACACCTGGCGCGTTTAACAACAAAGATTTTGGAACATATTTGTCTTCATCAAAAGGAAATGCTGATTTACTAAAAGTTGATAAGATTTGGTACTCATTTCCTATTGGTGAAAAACAAACCGTTTGGATTGGCCCAAAAATTGAAAACTACTATATGCATGGTACGACTCCATCCATATACAAACCAGTTACAAAGCAATTCACCTTAGGTGGTAATGGAGCTGCCTATGGTGCAAGTACTAATCCAGGTATAGGTTGGGCTTACAAGGCTGATAATGGCTTTGCAATTAGCACAAACGCTACCAGTGATGGCGATACTACTGATGGTTGGGGAACTAGCGAATCCGCAACTAGTTGGGCCACTCAAATTGGTTATACAAAACCTACTTACTCGGCATCATTAATCGTTAACAATAAATATAACGGTTGGGAAGATTCTTATTACACGACTGTACTAGGAAAAGCAAGAAACAGTGGTGATAGTACAAACTATGGTTTGAGAGGTTGGTGGAGACCTGAAGATTCTGGTACTGCAGTTCCTTCTGTATCTTTAGGTTATGATTGGTCAACTGTAGATGGACAAAGTCAAGATACGAGTGCTTATTTCGTAGGTTTAGGATGGCAAGACACCTTTACTCCTGACGACAGAATTGGATTTGCATTCGGTATGCCTCAGACAAGAGACGATGAAGCAGCTGATCCACTTGCTTGGGAACTTTATTACGCATACCAAGTTAATGATTCTGTTACTGTCACTTCTACAGTATTTGGAGGACAAGATAGAAAAGGTGATCCAAATGTTGGTTCTGATTTTAAAGCTGCCGTTGTTGAAACAACCCTTAAGTTCTAAATTTAAATTAAAAAACACCATTTAAGGTGTTTTTTTCTTTTTAAAACCGCTTAAATTGCGGTTTTTTTTGTTTGAAATTAATTTATATTTACCAACAATTTTCTCCTTCTCCAATTGGAATACACATGCTAGATTTTGCAGCTTCATCTGCTATCTTTTGAGCATCTTTATCTAGAATAAAATCATCATCAACACTCATATCAGTGTTCCATTCCTTTAACCCTCCTAAATCAGTCTCTCCGGCTTTTACAGAATTAGAATCTACAGTATTAATTGCTAATAAACTTGTTGCGGCTATAAAAATTGCTATTGAACTTCTTTTTGGCATTTGAAATTAAACTAACTTATTTATATATTAATTATTTAAAGAACTTTTATCTAGGGTGTGTATAAAATGATTCCTTAGTTACCTAGTAATCTAAGTAAATTTGAATAAGATTTAAAAATTAGGTCAAGTTCGTCTGACCTCCCATGTTGAGCTAATAAACCTTGTGCTCCTGCATCTAAATCAAATAAATATTCTCTTTCCTCAATAGACTTAACATAACTTTCAATCCACCCGACGCATACTAATCTTTCACCATTTTGAACTTCTTTTACTGAATGCAAATATGTACTTGGATAAATTATTATCTCTCCAGCATCTAGCTTAAACTCTTTCTCTGAATTCATTGTTTCAATTACTAATTCACCTCCGTCATAATCATCTGTTTTAGTTAACGATAAAGTAAATGATAAGTCAGACCTTCCTGAAGACATAAATGGATTGTCAATATGTCTGCCATAATGCATATTTTTTAATGATTTTGTAAACATAATTCCATGGGTAATTTTTGGCAATGCAAAGCTTTTAATTAATGGGTTAGAAATAATTTTTTTACAGATTAATTCAGAATATTTCTTTGATACTTCAGAATTTCTATTTAATTGCAAATTTTCTTTAACTTTTGACGCGTGACTGCCGGCTGTCTTTTTGCCATTTTCCCAAAGTTCACTTTTTTTATTTATGTCATATTTTAATATGTCTAATTCTTCTTCAATTAATAGCTTGTACGTAAGGAAATTCATTTTAACTATAAAAAATGATACAAGACAGTGTATATAAAAAGTCTTTTAGAATTCTTGGGCTTTTAATATATATAAAGTAACCATAGATACTATTTAGAAAAAGTGCAAAAATTCAAAAAATTTCTCTACCCAGTATTAACATGTACATTTCTTTTTAATGTTATTTCTCCTGCTAATACCAGAGAAAGAGAAGTTAGGGTATATTCTGGCAGGCATTACAATACTGATAGGAGTGTCTATAAAAAATTTGCTGATGAAACTGGTATTAAAGTTAGGCTTATTGAAGCTGCAGGAATATCTCTTATAGAAAGACTAAGAAGAGAAGGAAAAAATTCTCAGGCTGATCTAATTTTGCTTGTTGATGCAGCAAGAATAACTAATGCTGCTAAAGCAGGTTTGCTTCAAAAAATTGAATCTTCTAGTCTAGAAAATAATGTTCCTGTTGGATTAAAAGATCCTGGGAAAAAATGGTACGCATTGACAAGAAGAGTCAGAGTTATGGTAGCTAATCCAAAAGTTGTAGATGTAAGCAAAATAAAAGACTATACAGACCTAGCTGATCCATCTTTAAAGGGTAAAGTTTGTTTAAGAAATAGAAAGAGTCCATATAATCAATCTTTAGTGGCTAATCAAATTGTTAATAAGGGTCAGAAGGCTACTAAAACATGGTTAAATGGAATGATCTCTAATGTTTCTCAACCATTTTTCCCTGGAGATATTTCAATAGTTAGAGCAGTTTCGAAAAAAAAATGTGGTGTTGGTATTGTTAATCACTATTATGTTGCAAGAATGCTTGCAGGTGTAAATGGAAGAAGAGATACTTTGTATTCTAGAAAAACATCTGTTATTACTCCTAATCCAGCTCATGTAAACATTAGTGCGGGAGGAGTTGCTAAATATGCCACAAATAAAGCTGAAGCTATTAAACTTTTAGAGTTTCTTGCCTCTCCAAAGGGTAGTAAAGGATTGGCAGCACCTACTTTTGAACATCCATTAAAAGAAGTTAATCAAAATCAGATTGTTAAAAACTTTGGAGAATTTAAGCCAGATAAGGTTAGTGTTGATGACCTTGGGAATAACAATTCAATGGCTATAAGAATGATGAAGGAAAGTGGTTGGAATTAAAGATTAAGATATTTTATTTCTATATAGTATTTAATAAGGGAGAGGTGGCTGAGTGGTCGAAAGCGAACGACTCGAAATCGTTTAACAGGTGACTGTTCGTGGGTTCGAATCCCACCCTCTCCGTATTTCTATACAAATAAGATGTAGTAAGAATTGGTCTGAATGTCCAGATTGACAGTTATGACTGAGTTGTTTTAGGTATTCTTTAACCCGTGTGACTTTTATAATTTACCACTATGACCACTCTTGTCTCTATGTTGTCTCAGGTTATTTTTTAAATTCTCGAGGTTTTTGAGAGATACAAATAGTTTTCAAACCTTATTTTACTAAACATCTTCAGGATGATGAGGGTCTGGATGAGGAGGTATCGCAGAATTATATTCTTTTGATGTTGCATCACCAGTCATCAATTTTGTAATCCATCCTCTGTGCCAAACTTCAAGTTCATCCCTTTGCCAAGGTTCTAGATCTGGATACATTTCTGCTAATTCTTCAGAGGTCTTTGGCGGTTGCATTATTCCTCTAAAAATCTACTTCCATTGGTATTTCTAAAATTGGATTCTTCATACCATGTTTCTTTGCTGTTTCATGCATCACTTTATAGTCATGTTTACATTCTTCGTAGAATTTCTTTTCTTCTTCTGTAGCATCTTTACTTAAAGGTTTGCCTGTAGTCGCATGCATTAATAACGTTTGGTATCTCTTATTAGTAATCATGATATTTTTTAATTTTCTGGGAAATGGAATGTTTTTAGATTTATAATCTTTCTACTAATTCTAAATATCCTGTCAATAAATAAAATGTTCTTCATTAATCCCATCCATAAGGAAAGAACTTTCTACACCCACCTGAATTAACAAAAAAACCTTCTTTAGCATCAATGATACTTTCATTTCTTTTGATAAATTTTGTCTCCCAAATTCACCTTCTTTAGTAAAGGGAATCGAATAATAATAACCTTGTGAAAGTGATGGCATCAATGCTCTTAATTTCCCAGATTTCCTATCTTCTTGAGACTTTGATAACTTTTAATTACTCAATTTGACTTTATTCTGGATTATATATTCAGCAACACTTTTTGCTATTTCTTTCATACCAAGAAGACTAAAATGAACACCATCATGAAAGAAATTCTTTTTTATTTCAAATTGATTAAGATCTAAAAATCTTAATTCTTTAGAGTTTTTCAATCTTTCATTAATTTCATTTAAGTAATTATTATAATGATCTTTAAAAATTTTCTTATACTTTATATCTTCCAATTGTTTATATATATGAGATGGATTTGGAGGACTACTCTCATCCCAAATAAATGACAAATTTAATAACTTAGAAGAATATAAATTACTTAGGTTATTGAGAATTTTTATATTTTCTACAAAAGGTTCCAATTTCTTAGGATTATAGTAAGGATCAATTTTTAAGTTTTTCTTTGAAATAGAATAAATTAACCCATTTGGTTGCTTGAATTTAAGTCTTACAAATAATCGTTCCAAAAAGTCTAAATATTTACTATCTGGCAAAGCACAAAATATGTTATTTATGAAACATTCGTTTTGTTTAAAATTATTTTTCCTAACATGACTATAGTCTGATTTAAATTCATTAGCCATTATTGCCCACAATACATCGTTTACTCCTTGATAAGAAATAATTAAATCTGGATTAAAATACTTGCCTTTACAAATATATGAAAATAGACATTCATAGGAGGTATAACCTGTAGAAGACAAATTTAAAACTTCGAATATATGATTATCATCTTGGATTTTCTTAAGATTATTTAAAAATTTTTCTAAGAAATGTGTAAAAGTATAATTAGGATTTTTTTTTATATTTTCAAATTCAGGGGGTAATCTTTCTATTGGTGAAGCACCAAGAACCAATATTCTAAATGTATTATCTTTCTTAATCTTTGTATATTCCTTCTTACCAATCAACCCTTGTGAGTTTGTTGGCAATGGAAATGGAGAATTTTCAACTGATTGATAAAGACAATAGGGATGCTCCTTAAAATATAAAGATTTTCTTTTCAATTTGAGAAGACAAGAATGATTCTATACTAAATATTAACATCGTTATTAAATCCTAATAAATATAGGTTTTTATTTTGAAAAATATTTTCTAAAAAATTTATTAAAATGGAGCTGCTACCGTATATTTTATTGATAGAAAAACTTAGTAATTCTTTATTAATTCTTAGTATTTAGCTCTTTCGATAAATTAA
>QCUW01000024.1 GCA_003210695.1 Prochlorococcus sp. AG-679-P15
GTTTTTAATAATAACTTAAATTATGGTGGGGATATTTCTTTATTAAATATTTTAAAAAATAATTGCGGTGATTTTAATTTACTTTTATGTAGTGATTTGGAAGACCCGCCCAAGCTTGGTTTCCAAATGTTGAACGATCTAATACTAAATAAAGATTTAGACGCGTGTGTGGCATGTAAGCGTGATGAAAAATTTATTTTATTTAAGATCTTAAGATTCATTTACTATATTTTGACTAGTTTCAGTACAAGAACTTCTCTTGTAATGGGTTTCCATGGTTTCGGAGCTTATAGGTCAAGCGTAATAAAGAATTCTATAATTTATGCACAAAAAGTTTATCCAGATACAAGAAAGTCTTTATTATGGTCTATTAGGAATTTTAAAAAATATAGCTACAAAAAAGGGGGTCGCATGAAAGGAATTTCAAGTTATTCTTTGAAAAGTTACTTTCAAGAAGGCATCAATCAACTAAGGAATGCCCCTTTATTATCTTCAAGAATTTCAATAAGAGTTACTTTTTTTGTAATATTAATTTTATTTTTTTTAATGATATTTTATTTGATTAATTTCTTTATGAAATTCTTTGTCTTCCCTGGAGGAATAACGACTATTTTAATTATTATTTTATTTACATCAACTTTAAATTACTTTTTGTTTGCTCTAAATGCCATTCAAATAGAAAAAATAGTTCTTCCCAACCCTCTTGAAATTGCCTCTTCTGAGGAGATTAAATAATTATTTATATTTTAATTTTTTATCAGACAAATTTTTTAGATAGATTAAATAACTGGGGTAATTAGATTTACTATTATGCGATTAAGTACTTTATTTTTTATCTTTAAGTTCGTTAGTTGATCTTTATTATTTTTTTTGATAACTTATTTTATTCCATGCAAAGCCAATAGTAACTGAAAAAGTTGCTATTATTAGAGCTACCACAAAATTTCCAAATAAAGGTACTAATAGACTTACAAGTATAAAATTGGAAATAGATATTGGGATGGTTGCCTTGAAATATGAATAAATAGATTTTTTATTAATTCTTAAACGAAAAACCCATCTAGTTATTAGATTAAAACGAAGAATATGAATACAAACTTCTGTTATTAAAATAGCAATCTTTGGTGAGATATAATTAGCTAATAAAATAAAAAAAGACGGCCCTAATACTGTAAAAAAAAATCCAGATAAAATATATCTTATTCGAACTATATTTCTAGTAATTAGGTTTTTTAGTTTAAATTTCAATAGTTAATAAATAAGTTAATACAATTTAAAAAATCTAGATTATTTTCTCATTGTAAAGAATTTTTTTGAAAAGATTTATAATTGATATTACTAAAAAAAGTCTTTTGATACTTTTGATTAAATTTAATTAAATATTTAAGTTAAAATGTGTATTTCGATAAGCCTCATAAAGGCTAAGGTTAATTTTTTTTTTATGTTCTACTTTTTTAATAGAAAATTTGACGGAAAATAAATTTATATCTGGAAAGTTATCCGAACTTTATTAAAACCCTATATTTTTGCCCAAATCTATTGATATGAATGAAGAAAAGATTTGGCTAATGAGAATTAAATCCATCAAGCAATTACTGGGATCTCAAGGATTCGTAATTTTTTATCCAAATTTTATACAAACTTTGTATTAATTGACAATTTATTTAAAATAAGAGACAACTAATTCTTTTTTTTTTAATGTCAAATACTAACACCATAGAAGATTTAATTAATGGTTATGCAATTAGTGAAGATTCTTCTTTTCTATTGCAAAACGTAACTGAAGATTTTTTAGCAGTAAGACCAAGTGGAAATCCTATTTCAGCAAAAGGATTGGTTGGAATGTTTGATAGCAAAGACTTAGTTGCAGAATCATCAGAACTAATCAAAATCCACAAAATTGAAATTTTTGGTGATATTGCTTATGCGGTTTTTACATTAAATGAAGTATTTAGCTATAAAGGAAATCAAAATAAAGACCTTTCAACTTATACTTGCATTTTTAAAAATGTAGATAATACTTGGAAATATTCTTGGATGCAAAGATCACAAGGAACTACTGATATGAGCACTTGGGCATAAATGAAACACATGTATGGGATAGCAATTATATATGGTGTTCTAAGTTTGTTATTACTTGGTGGATTTGCTTTTTTAACTTTTAAAATGACTAAAAAATTATAGATAAAGAAAAAAAAATATTAGCAGAAATTAAGGAAGAAGAAGTTGATCAAAACTTTTATATTGATTGGGAAGTTTAAACTCTTTTCGCCCTATTAGCTCTATTCATTACTTTTCTAAAAATATTATTTTTTATTGACATATCAGAAATACAATAAAGTGTTAAAAACAAAACTACTTTTGCAAAAAATGAGATTTGCATAATGAAAATAACTTTACTTATATAAAACCAAATTTCTACAAAAGAGCAAATTAGAAATAGCTTTTAAATATAGAAGTCTTCTTCCAACCCTCTTCTAATAATTTTTTATATTCATTTCTTGCATCATCAATAGATTCAACTCTTGAACCTTTCATTACTGGTTTACTTGATCTTTTATAAACACAACCATAAGAAATCTCCATTGCATTAATACTAGAAGAAGGGTTAGAAATATCTTCAAATGGCTTAAATACTTTTATTCGGCTTCTATCATTATTTATCAAAGTAAATTCTTCCATTAATTACCTTTGTCTCTTAATTCTGGAAAGCAATTAGCAATATGTATTAACTCATAAATTTCTTCATTATCATAATCTTTATTAGGAACTCCACTACCTACTTCTATTCCTTTAGCTTTCATTTTCTGTAAGATTAATTTTTGCCTATCTCTACTAGACATTGACTTAAATCTTTTTGTTCTTTCTTCTTTATTCACTAGATATAATTTAGCTTAATTCTATTTTTTCTCTTTTAATGGATTAAATCTCATATCAAAAGTTACCACTATCCCCATACTTATTGGGAGTAAAGCAATCACAACTTGTGGAGAAGGTAATATCATCTAGCGATTCAATGTATTAAGTAAGAAAAACATTAACGGTTAACAATTTAAATACGATAAAAAAAGGTAAATACTTTTTGGCCTTTTTACCAAAAGGCAATAATTTGTTTACTGACATTACTATTATTTCCAATATTTAATTTAACTTTAAGTAGTATAACGAAATATTTTCAAAAATTTCTTCTTCTATTAAGCTTCAAAATATATTTAATACTAATATCGATATAGCAACGTTTCTAATACGCTCTATACCACTATCATTTTCCTAAATAGTAACTTTGATAGATAAAGAATCTAGAATTAAACGTTTTAATATTCTATTCACACACCATTCACAAATTGTAGCTTTCTCCTAAATTATTGATATGACTGATATTAATTACTGGCTAATGAAGAGTGAGCCATTAGTTATGGCAATGGATCTAAAAAATCAGACAAATTCGGTCACCACCTCGTCCACACTTTTTAAAATAAAATTTGTTTATTAAAACTAATAAGGATGACTTTAAAGTTGAAAAGATTATTTATCAGAGTTATTGGATTTGTGATATGAACTTTGTACGGGTTAAGGAACGAAGAGGTTCGGAAGTAGGTACGTATAAATACTTAGTGAATAATTAAGACTTCCTAGAGTAATTGTATGGTTGTCATGAGACTGCCGCGGAAGCTGTAGAAATCAACCATACTTATTAAACAAAGAAAAAATATGACAGACCCAACTCTCTATCTTTCAATGATATTAGGACTTACTGGAGTGTACGTTTTGATTTCATCTTTTAACGATGATGACGATGATAGTAATGATGATGGTGAGAGATATATTTATAACTTTGAATACGTAAAGGCTAGTAAATAGTTATCTATGACTTTAATATAATAAAAGAAAAGACAGACTTTTTTTAACATTTAAAAAATTAGACGTATATTCCCTTAAATAAGAAAGTCACAAAGCACAAAAGCCAAATTAAGCAGCAAGATAATTATCTTAGATGAAATTTTTATTTATTAAAAAGTTTTTTGTACTCGTTTGTCGCAGCGCAGAGTTAACCTTGAAACCGCTAGGTTCAAATCCTTATTAAAAGGACAAGTCCTTAGAAAACTTATACCTAACTTATTCTTTGTACAAAAGTGGGGGTATATCTTGCTAGTCGCAATAGACTAAGCAATGCTGATTTGTTGGATGTTCCTCGCATTCCCTCTTCCAGTAATCAACCCTATTTTTCTTTATATAATCAAGATCTCTTAAATTCTTTTTGAGTATAGTGAATTGATTAAAAAGTTTCATTTAGACCTCCTAGATCAATATCTATATTGTCCTCCTAATACCTTGAAATTGACAGGGCGGTTTGAGGAACATTTAAGTACGGGAAAAGGTATGTTTTTTTATTTATTTAAATATTTGGCTGACATAGAGTGAATAAATGGTTGTCATGAGTCAGTTGCAGATATAAAACTGAAATCAACCATAAACTTAAAATTGCATTTTTTAATATGACTTACTACAGTTGCTTTGATAAAGAAGGAGCAATAATTGCTCGTTGTCAGACTAAAGAAGATATCGAAGTTTTAAAGAAAATGGGTAGACCAATAGTTAAGGTCAAAGAAATGAAAAAAGAAGAATCGGTTGTCTGTTCTTTAACTGGCAGCCCTTCCGATTACAACGAAGATTACTAACTAATTTGTTTGACTAGAGGTCTTACAATATTAATAAGAATCGAAGCGCTAACGGCAACCACAGGCATAGAAGCAGCATTAGTAATAGAGTAATAGCGTGGACATTTGGAATGTAGTGCTCTTTAAAAATTTGTGTCTTCATAATCTATTTAGCTTTCTTAAGTTTGATCTCTCTTCTGACCAATAACCCTACAACTACAACACACATATTCATAAGAAAAACGTCTAATCGCATTTTTAAAAAAGTCCCTACTTAATTAATAGCAAGAATATAAATAGTTTAATCAAGAAAATTAAACCAATTTTATAACTAAGAATCTTTTGATATGTTCTTCATTAATACCCAATATTGTTTTTAGGGTTTGTTATGTGAATAATCAAATTTAAAACAAAGTTTGCAGGTAAATCTAAAGGCTTTAAAAGTAGTAAAACCATTCCTTGAGTTACATTAAAACCTTTATTTTCCAATTAGCTAGGGAGTTGGTGGGAAGGTGGTGCATGAAATTTTCTCTTTTTTCTTTTTGATCTCTTGTAAATAACAAACAAACCTAATACTAATAAAGGAAGTAATAAACCCTCTACAAATAAAGAAAAGTTAATCATAAGCATCAACCCCTATGTGACTGCATTATCAAGATATTTAAACCAAAGTAGCACTTCAATGATTAATAGTCGATCTAACGTAGACGAGATAAAAACTTCACTTTTTAATTCTTTTTCCCGTTATTCTGTTTCTTCTCTAACTTCAACTAATTTTATATTTAAAAGGATTTCTGCAAGACATGATTTACCTCCTTTAATTTTTTAAATGATTTAAACCCTATTCTTCAGCAATGCAATAGGGGTCACTTTGTGATTTGCTGCAAAAAATTATTTTGCATTAAGAAAGATCCATTTCGTCATGCGATCAATAGGTGCTGTATTTTTTTCATGGGGGTTTTGGAATATTAGATGAATTATTTGAACTATTAACACTGCGTCAAACAGGAATGAAAAACAAAATCCCAATAATACTTTTTGGAAGATAATATTGGGATAAGATAATTAACTTCGAATATCTAGCTGATCTTGGATTAATTTCAGATGAGAACTTAAATCTTTTTGAATATGCAGACACTGCATCCGAAGCATGGAAAATTATCAAATCATCAAATTTCTCATATTAGGATAGGTATCCAATGGAATAATTATTATGGACACTAAATGGGATGATAAATCCTGGCAGAAAGAGTTTTTAGAAATGAAGTTCCATTCTCCTTCTGATGTAAAACTCTTAACTCAAGGTGTAAAAGGATTAATAGGTGCTTGGCGTTTAGGTGTTTTAAAGCAGGAATACAATAGACTTAAGAAGATACAAGAGCAACAGCAACAGCAACAGCAGTAACTAAATAACAAATACAGAAATACAGACAGCTATGTTTAACAACAAGCTTAGGATTTTAGAATTAAATTTCATATCTATCTAGCTTTTTTAAGTTTGATTTCTCTTCTAACAAGCAACGCTATAACGACAACACACATGTTCATTAGAAATACGTCTAATGGCATTAAATAAAAAAATCTCTACTCAATTAATAGCAATAATTTCTTATGTCAACTTCTAGAGAATCGTATACCATTTATAAAACCCGAATTTTAAATGAAAAAAACTATTTTAATTGGTTTAATTGCTAGCATTACTGGGCTTGCGATCGGTTATAAAGTTCCAAAAGACAAGAATGTTGGTTATGTAATGATTGCTGGTAGAATTACAAATCCAGAACAAGCAGGTAAATACTTTGCAAGAGTAAATGATGTAGTTGTAAAAGGTTGCGGGGCAAAGACATTATCAGTTGATTATAAAACAGATGTAAGAGAAGGATATGATGGACCATTTACTGTACTCTCACAATTTCCTAGTAAACAAGCAGCGATTGATTGTTATGAAGGACCATATCAAGAATTAATTCCATTAAGAAAAGGTGCTATTGATATGAACTTTAGGATTATTGAGAAAAAGATCCAGTTTGCTAACCAATAGATAAAGGATCACTTATCTTCTTAGATCAAGCAAGACAAACAGTAACAGCAGTGACTTACAAATTGTCTCGATCTACTTACATATTCAAATAATTTAAGAGATAACTTTAATTATGAGCAAGAGCTCTCATTAAGCTAAAAAAATTGTTACTCAAATGAAGTAATTATTTGTTTCTTTATTAAAAGTCATTTCTTGAGCCCCCTTCATGCATCCTCCAGCTGGGTAGCTAATGACCTTTTTTGATATTGCACCGATACCTAAAGCGACCATACCAATACCTAATATTGCTTTTGATCTTTTGCTCGCGAGTAGAGATTTCATTGAGATTTTGTATTTATTAAATAATAGGAATATTGACTTTTATTATGTGGATTTTAAGCAGCTTCAATTGGTGCCATTGTTATTCCCCTGCTAACCAGTTGCTCGTGATATAACTCTGCCTGTTCAAGGTTCCCTCTCCATACTTCCGCCAAACCTGACTTATCTACTTGAATGGCAAGATTCCATGATCTTTTTTCACTCATTCCTGGAATAATTGCTAGCAGGCAATTAGCAACATGTTCAAAAGTATTAAAATTATCATCTAAAACTATTACTCTTGCTTCCGGATATTTTGCTTTTTTTGTCTTTGGTTCTAAGACCGTTGTGGGTGATGTGGTAGAAAAGTCCATCGTTACTGCTTTTGTTTTTGATTTAGATCTACTATTAACTTATAAATTTTAGTTTTTTTTCAAGTCTATGGAGACCAGACCATGTTGCGGTTTTCCGTTTAGACGATAAAACTACTGGCTAATAAAGAGTGATTCAGTCGGATTTAAGACGGGATCTCAAGAATTTATGAATTTCAAACTAGTGACTTAAATTAAATTTTTAAAATCCTTATTTAAAGGGTTTTAACAAAGTTTTCTAAAGTTTTAAAGTATAATTTCTTTGGTGTTTCTTTGGAAGAGTTTCACCAGGAGGGGCTAGTTTTAGCCCCTTTTATCTCAAATATCTTTGATTGATATTCAATCTAAACTGGAGGGATAAAACTCTTTTTTTAACTTTTTCTTCCCGTTATTCTGATTCTTCTTTAACTTCAATTGTATTCACCTCTTCCGCTTTTACTTCCTCTTCTTTAACTTCAACTAATTTTACCTTTGGCTCTTCCGCTTTTACTTCAACTACTTTTGATGCTATTGATTCAAACTTTCCTTTAATAAAATTTACTATGAAAATTAATATTGGAACATGGGCTAGACCACCCATTATCACTTTAGTTTCTGAATAATACATTTGTAAGTTAATGAGAACTGAAATATTTAAGCATAAATTTAATTTATAATTAATTATATTAAAGTTAATTTATAACAAAAAGTTTGAGTAGCACCTACTCAAAGCTTTAAAAATCGCTGAGATTCTTTGATATGACTGAAGAAAAGTTTTGGCTAATGAAAAGCGAGCGCGTCTAGCTATACCTAGGATCTCAAGGATTCGTAATTTTTTATCCAAACTTTATCCAAACTTTTTTAAATTTGAAATTGATACCTTTGAAGATATTTTTCTGGTCATTTTTTTTACTTTGAGAGTTTTTTTGATCCTTAATCCGTACAATTTTGTTCCTCTAACCGCACACATAAAACTTGAGATTAACTATTTAAATCAATTAGAACGTAAGTGTAGTCAAGAGGTAAGTCTTATGGCATTAAACGACACATTCACCATCCAAGAAATGGACTTGAATACAAAAGATCTTTCATACGATATTAAGACGAAAGAACTTGAAGCTTACTGGAATAAAGAATGCGAAAAGCATCCTAGTAATAACCATTGCAAAATTTTTTGCGATTAATACTCGAACTTTTTAAGTATTCTTACGCTTGATTTTTATATATCATCCGTACTAAAGCATAGTCAGATAGAAAGGAGGAAAAGCAAATGACTAATTTAACTATAGAGATTCTATTTTGGGCAATTTTAGTTTCTTATCTGGGATTAAGATTTTCTAAAACCCGGGATGGCTTCAAAAAACAGTATTAATTAGGAGGGCAAAATGAAACTTCAAACACAATTCACAGTTCCAAACAAAGTTCTGCGAGATCTAGATTATGTCAATAAAGTAGAAGTTTTAGAAGAAACTTTTAGGAGAGAATGTCAAGATTACCCAACTAAAAAAGATTGTTTAGTTTGTTGTAACTGACTATTCATTAATCGGTTTTCATAGCTTATAAATTTAAAAAATATTCATAAATTTTTAAGGAGAGGTTTAACTATGAAATTAAAATTCATGCCAACAATAATTTTTAGAGAGACTCCAAAAGTGACATTCTTTGATGCAGGATTGGGGGCATCTAATGGTTGCGATGTGGTAATTCATTCTGAAGAAGCTATATCGCCTCCAGATGATTTTAAAGATGAACAATATTACGTTCACAATCATCAAATTGATCACAACTTAGTTATTACTGGGGAAAGAACATTTGTTTTAATAAATCCTGCATGGGATGAACCTCATCACGTGATTTATTTAAATAGATCTATGGGAGCATTAGAAATTCCTGTTGGAACTTATCACAGATCAATCTCAGGCAAAGAAGGTAGTATTGTTTTAAATCAACCCACAAGAGATAAATTTTTTGATCCAGCTAAAGAATTTATCCCACAAAAATTAGACCAAATAAGTTTAATAAAGGCAAGAAAAACTCCACCTGTTTATTGGGTTTGGGAAAATGATCAAATTAAGAGAGTTGGGTTTAATCCCCTAGAACGAAGAATTAAGACCTTTGCTTAATATGAACAAAACACAAAAAGGTATTTCAACCAAAATTAATAATTCAAAAAATCTGAATTTAATTATTAATTCTGATACGTATAAATTGGCTCATGAAGATATTGGTTTGCTCAACAGGAACGAAATGCGCGGAGTCAGAATGCTGCTTGAAATTACTAAACCAGATTTAATCCTAGAAGAAAATAAAGTTCTTTCAACCATAATAATTTTTGGAGGCGCATGTATTGCAGAAGAATCAAAAACAAAAGAGAAAATTGACGATATAAAAAAGTTAATTAAAAAAAATCCTTCATCGGTTTTGCTTAAACGAAATTTAAATAGATTAGAAAATTTGCTATCAATGAGTCACTATTATCAATCCGCAAGGGAGTTTTCTAAACTTGCTTCAATAAATAATCAAAGTAAATCCTGTAATTCTCATGTGATTGTGACTGGTGGGGGTCCAGGGATTATGGAAGCTGCTAATAGAGGTGCGTTTGAAGCAAATTGTAAATCTATAGGGTTAAATATCAGTCTTCCCAATGAACAAATCCCCAATGCTTTTATAACTCCAGGTCTATGCTTTAAATTTAATTATTTTGCATTAAGAAAGATCCATTTCGTCATGCGATCAGTAGGAGCTTTATTTTTTCCTGGAGGTTTTGGAACATTAGATGAATTATTTGAACTATTAACACTTCGTCAAACAGGAATGAAAAACAAAATTCCAATAATACTTTTTGGAAGAGAATATTGGGATAAGATAATTAACTTCGAATATCTTGCTGATCTTGGATTAATTTCAGATGAGCACTTAAATCTTTTTGAATATGCAGACACCGCATCCGAAGCATGGGAAATTATCAAATCATCAAATATCTCAGATTAGGATAGGTATCCAAAAGATAATGACGTTTCCCCACACCACCCATCACTTTCCTAAATAGATTATTTGATGGATAATAAATTCATATCTTAAGAAGTTATCCAAACTTTATTCAAACCCTATATATTCGCCGAGATCCCATGCCACAAAAGGAACCTAGCTACTGGCTAATGAAAAGTGAGCCTGATGCTTATAGTATTGATACCTTGAAAAAGGATGGAGTTACTTTATGGGATGGCATAAGAAATTATCAAGCTCGCAATTTCATGAGAAAAATGGCTATTGGAGATAAAGTTTTTTTTTATCATTCAAATTGTAAGCCACCTGGGATTGTTGGTTTTATGGAGGTTATCAATCTAAATGTTATTGATCCTACTCAATTCCAAAAAGATTCAAAATATTATGACCCTAAATCAAGCCCTGATAAGCCAAGATGGGATTGTGTGAAAGTAAAATATCTTTTTAAAGCAAATAAATTTTTAAGCCTACCTGAATTAAAATCCCTATTTAACGAAGAAGAATTATTGTTAGTTAAGAAAGGAAATAGATTGTCTATAATACCCATCAAGATAGAAATAGCTAAGGTAATACTTGGAAAAATTAAATAAAAATTTCTGATTAATTCTCAAAATCCATTGAAAACATTTTACCTATATATATCCTAGTGAGATCGCGATTTTGAAATCCTTTTTGCATCAAAAATCCAGCGATTGCTGCTTGTAAAATTCTATATTGATCCCAATTAGGATGATCCTCAACGAATTTATTCATTGCTTGCTGAAGGTTTTCGTGGAGGTCGCATTTAAAGCTAATTATTTCTTCTTTGTTGTTTATATTTTTTTGATTAACATCACAATTTAATTCTTGCATAATTCTAATTAATTAAAAGATCTAAAGGATTTGAAACTAGTTTTCTCTAAAAAAAGTAAATAGTCAACTTTTCATATTTATTCGCGTCTCAGTCGTATTAGTGATGAGACTCCTTTAAGAGACATGCTTTCAATAGAAATTTATTTGAACTATATAAATCTTATAAGTAATATAAAAATTTCTTATCTTTGTAAGTTTTCCACATAAGGTCGATCTACAAATATTTTTTAGAAATTAGCTGTGGAAAAGATGTGAAAAAAGAATTTTCGATCGGGGAATTTTTTAAAAAAATTTCCAATTTACTTAATTTTTTAATCCATTGATTCCCACATTTTTTTTATTTCATAAAATAAATTTTCAGCTATTGGTATTGGCCAATACATTTCGAAAGATCGTGTTTGCTCTGAGCTTTCAAATATTAATCTTAAGTTCCATTTATATTTTGTACCCTCCAGTTCTGCATACCAAGGCATTTGCTCTATTTCTAAATTAATAAACTCTTCATCCATTAATCCACCTTTCAATTCCGAAAATTGTCTATTCAGTTTTAAAAGTAATTTGTATAATAATTCGAATTCATGTTTTTGTAGCTCAATAGCCCAATTGTTTACTCCAATGAGAAAACAATATTTCCCTTTTTGGATATCTTTTATTAACCTCCAATCTTTTTGTTCGGGCAAAAAAACTAACCAGGAAGTAAATCTGGCTGATCTTGCTCATCACTTAGTTCAATAATAGATCTTTGAACTGGTTTGATTGCAGATTCTTCTAATAAACCATCAAAGTCATCAAAACGTCTTTGTTTGGCTCTGAAAGCAATTCTGACAGTAGTTAAGTATCTATTAGTAGATTTTCTTATTAAACTTTCTCCTCTTTTTGCAAGATCATTATGATCAATATTAGAATTATTTGATACGTTCATAAGAAAAAATTTTTTTTAATTATACAATAAAGTTTACATTAATATTAGCATCAAAAAATTTATAAATTTCTTGACGAACTTAATAAACTAATGATTACTTTGATATGGAAAAGAATTGTTCAGGAACACTTGCTATTGATTTGGGAAATACTAATACCGTAATTGCTTTTCAAAATGAGAAAGGTAATGATTCGTTTTTAATAGACATACCTGGAATTACATCTTCTCCTGGTGTTGTCCCAACAGCAGTTTGGTTCGAAGGCAAGGAAACAATCGCAAGAATTGGTGAATCTGCATTGAAAAAGAAAAATTGCACTAATTCAGAAATATATTTTCATTCAAATTTCAAAAGGTTAATTGGTAATCCTATAGAAAGGCAGAATAAGAAATTTTTAAGTCCTATAGAGTCAGGTGAAAAATTCTTTAAAATTCTTTGGGAAAATATCCCAAAGGAATTAGACATAAAAAGGCTAGTTTTAACTGCTCCAATTGACACCTATAAAGGCTATAGAAAGTGGTTAATAAATCTCTGTAAAGATTTTGCCATAGATGAAGTTGCTCTAGTTGATGAACCGACTGCCGCTGGTATTGGCGTTAATGTGCCTTTAGGCTCGAAAATTATGATTATCGATATTGGTGGAAGTACTATTGATATGAGTATAATCAAAACACAAGGTGGAGAAGGGAAATCTGCACCCATAGCAGAACTTTTAAAATTTCAAGGGAGGGATTTGAGTGCTATATCGACGCAAAAATTAAGATTTGCAGAAATAATTAGTAAATCGGGCTCAAAAATCGGAGGTAAGGATATAGATCAGTGGATTGTTAACTATTTTTTACCTTTAAATCAAGATGAGAGAAATCTCTTAATAGCTGAAAAATTAAAATGTAAGCTTAGTGCTCAAGAAATTAAATCTGAGAGAAGATATCTATTCTCATTATTTACAGCAGAGAATCAAGAAAAAGAATTTTTTATGAGTAAAGAAATATTCGAAAAGATTTTGACGGAGAATAATCTTTTAAGTCACTTAGATTACCTACTCAAGGATTTATTAAACGAAGCTAGAGGTAATTTTTGTAAAACAGAAGATTTGAACTGTGTGATTTTTGTTGGAGGTGGAACACAAATTCCATTATTAAAAGAATGGATCTCTAATAAGATTGAAGGAATACAAATCAAGTCTCCACCTCCGATTGAATCAATAGCATTAGGAGCTTTGGCTATGACTCCCGGAGTCAAAATTAAAGATATTTTGCTTAAAGGAGTATCTATAAAATTATTTAATAAAAGAGAACAAAAACATTTTTGGCATCCGATTTTTTCTAAGGGCCAAACTTGGCCTACAGAAAAACCATTTGAGTTAATTCTTCAAGCCAGTAAAGATGGTCAAAATATATTCGAGATTATTATTGGAGAAACTAAAAAGAAAAGAAATTTTGATGTAATTTTTAAGAATGGTTTACCAAAGTTATCAGAGTTTCAAAATGAAGAAGAAGTTATTCAATGGAACAAAAAACCCCTAAAAATTAGCTTAAAAAATGCTTGTAAAATTGGAGAAGATAGCTTAAAGCTTTATTTTCATATTGCTAAGGATTCATCTCTTTACATTAGATATCTAGATATTAATGAAAAAGAGTTAGGCGAATTTAATTTAGGAAGTATCTTTTAAACTTTTATTATCCAAGAAAATGCCTTCTTCACCATCAACTTCTTTTAGACATAAATATATAGTTTCCTTTTTGCTAGTTGGTACTTTTCTTCCACAAAAATCAGGCTGAATTGGTAGTTCTCTATGACCTCTATCAATCATTACTAATAACATTACACTTTTAGGTCTCCCCCATGAAAGAAGAGCATCCATTGCAGCTCGAACAGTTCTTCCTGTATAAATAACGTCATCGACTAAAACAATATCTTTTTTTTCTATAGATGTAGGAATATCCGTTGCTTTTTTTAAGCGAGTTCCGACTCTATTTTGATCATCTCTATAAAAAGTTGGGTCAATTATTCCTTTACTAATATTAACTCCTGTTTTAGTAAACATTTCTTTTCTCAAAACTTCTGCGAGATAAACACCCCTAGTAGGGATCCCTACCAAAAGAAGATTATCTAAATCTGAGATCTTTTCAATAATTTCAAAAGTTAAGCGAGAGAAGGTTTTCCTTAACTCTTCTTCAGTAAGTATTACGATTCTTTTATCTGAATTGGACATAATTCATTTAAAATTAATATTGTTCTATTTCCTTAATAAATTAGCAAAAGCTAACTAAATTAAATATAGATTGTATGGAACGGCTTTTACGGCTAAATTAAAGATTACTTATTTAAAAACCGAGCATTTTAATTAAGATATGCCAAAGATTAGCAGCAAAAATATAAATACAATAAAAGCTTCTGTGAGTCCAGTAGTCCTTGCAATTCTAGATGGATGGGGACATCGAGAAGAAATTTTAGATAATGCTATAAAAAAGGCCAATACTCCTATAATGGACTCTTTATGGCATGCTTATCCTCATACTCTTGTTAGTGCAAGCGGAGCTGATGTCGGTTTACCAAATGGTCAAATGGGAAATTCTGAAGTAGGCCATCTCACAATTGGTTCAGGAAGAATAATTCAACAAGAACTTGTAAGAATTACAAATATTGTTAAAAATAACCAGTTAAATCAAATAGCTGAGTTAAAAGAAATAGCTAATTCAATTAAGAAAAAGAAAGGAACTTTACATATCACTGGTTTATGTTCAGATGGAGGTGTTCATAGCCACATTGATCATTTATTAGGATTAATAAAATGGGCCTCTGAAGTTGGATTAAAAAAAGTAGCAATTCATGTTATTACAGATGGAAGAGATACTCCAGCAAAAAGTGCATCAATTTATATAAAACAAATAGAAGATTGCATAAAAAAATTCAAAGTTGGAGAAATAGCATCTATATGCGGTAGATATTGGATAATGGATAGAAATTTATTATGGGAAAGAACAGAAAAAGCTTTCTCAAATTTAACAGATCCAAATGTTAAGGTTAATAATATTTCTCCTGAAGATTATTTAAGTAAAAGTTACAGCAAAAATATTACCGATGAATTCTTAGATCCGATAAGAATCTCTAAAAATTTCTTGAAAGATGATGATAGTCTAATTTGTTTTAATTTCCGTCCAGACAGAGCTAGACAAATAATAAAGGCTCTCTCAGAAAAAGAATTTGACGATTTCGAGAGGGGAAACATCCCTAATCTAGATATACTCACTTTCACTCAATATGAAGCAAATTTACCAGTAAAAGTGGCCTTCCCACCTGAATCACTAAATAACTTTATTGGCCAGATAGTTTCAGAGAACGGGCTAAAGCAATACAGGACAGCAGAGACAGAAAAATATCCGCACGTTACGTATTTTTTTAATGGAGGGGTAGAAGTTCCTTTACAGGGAGAAAATAGACATTTAATTCCATCCCCCAGAGTCGCAACTTATGATCTGGCTCCAGAAATGTCTGCTGAAGAATTAGCTATTAGTTGCTCTAATGCTATAAAAACTGGTCAGTATTCTTTTGTTGTAATAAATTTTGCAAATCCAGATATGGTTGGACACACAGGTAATATGGATGCCGCAATTAAAGCCATCGAAACAGTGGATCGATGCGTAGGTCAGATAGTTAATGCTACAGGAGAAATGGGCGGAAGTATACTTATTACTGCTGACCATGGCAATGCTGAAGTAATGAAAGGTCCTGCTGGAGAAACTTGGACAGCACACACTACTAATAAAGTTCCTTTAATATTTATTGAAGGTGAGAAAAGAAAGATTCCGAATATGGGCAACGAGATTTATTTAAGGGAAAATGCTGGATTAGCGGATATTGCTCCAACATTATTGCAAATACTAAATCTTCCTATCCCAAAAGAGATGACAGGAAAATCTCTTATTAAAGAAATTGAATTAAAAGGGTATAATAAAGTTATTCAACATGTTTAAATTAAATACATAGCGATTTCGAAAATGAATCAAATATTTACTTGGATATGGGTTGGTTCTGGAATTCTTCTCATACTTCTAGTTTTGCTTCATAGTCCGAAAGGTGATGGAATGGGAGGAATAGCCGCTAGTGGTAGCTCAATGTTTACCAGTGCAAGTAGTGCTGAGGCATCACTAAACAAAATAACCTGGACTATTTTGATTATATTTTTATCTCTTGCAATCATTCTCAGCGCTGGGTGGATTTAATAGCTTAAATTTATATTATTCTATTTTTTGATTTTTTTGAATAAAAAAAGGGATTGTTAAACAACAATCCCTTTTGAACTAACAAATTTAGTTATTTAGTAGTCAAAATCTCCACCCATACCTGGAGCTCCAGCAGGGGCTGCTTCTTTTTTCTCTGGTAAATCAGCAACGATGCATTCAGTGGTGAGTACCATTCCTGCTATTGATGATGCATTCTGCAATCCTGAACGTGTAACTTTTGCAGGATCAACTATTCCAGCGGAAGACATATCTACGTATTCTCCAGTAGCTGCATTAAATCCATCGTTAAATGGTTTAGATTTAACATTCTCTGCTATTACAGCCCCATTTGAACCTGCATTCTCAGCAATTCTCATAAGAGGAGCTGTTAATGAAGCTTCAACAATATTGGCTCCTATTAATTCCTCTCCAGATAAAGCTTTATTAGCCCATTCCTTAAGAATTGGAGCCAAATGAGCAAGAGTTGTTCCACCCCCAGGAACTATTCCTTCTTCAACAGCAGCTTTTGTAGCATTAATAGCATCCTCTAAACGAAGTTTTTTATCCTTCATTTCAGTTTCAGTAGCAGCTCCAACTTTAATAACTGCAACACCCCCAGCCAGTTTAGCTAAGCGTTCTTGAAGTTTTTCTTTATCGTAGGAAGAATCTGTTTCATCCATTTGTTTTTTAATCTGTTCACATCTTGCAGTAACAGCCTTTTCATTACCCTCAGCCACTATGGTTGTAGTCTCTTTATTAATAGTTATTCTTCTACCAGTACCTAACATTTCTAAAGTTGCATTTTCTAATTTTAACCCTGCATCTTCAGTTATTAGCTGGCCATTAGTCAAAACAGCCATATCTTCAAGCATCGCTTTCCTTCTATCTCCAAAACCTGGAGCCTTAACGGCAGCAACATTGAGAACACCTCTCAATCTGTTAACTACTAGAGTTGCTAAAGCTTCTTTTTCAATATCTTCCGCAATTATCACAAGTGGTTTTCCTGTTTTTGCTATTTGCTCTAAGACTGGCACTAAATCTTGTACTAAAGCAATTTTTTTATCAGTAAGCAAGATGTAAGGCTCATCTAGCACTGCCTCCATACGCTCAGTATCTGTAGCAAAATAGGGAGAAATGTAACCTTTATCAAATCGCATCCCTTCAGTGACTTCTAGCTCAGTAGTCATGGATTTTCCCTCTTCAAGAGAAATAACCCCCTCTTTGCCTACTTTATTCATTGCATTAGCAATCATTTCTCCAACTTCTTCATCATTACCTGCTGCTATAGTTCCGCATTGAGCTATTGCAGTACTATCACTAATCGGCTTTGAATTTTCTTCAATTTTACCAACAAGAAACTCTGTAGCTTTATCAATACCTTTTTTTAAAGTAATTGCATTAGCACCAGCTGCCACATTTCTTAGGCCAGCTTTTACCATTGCATGAGCTAATACAGTAGCAGTGGTAGTACCATCACCTGCTGCATCATTTGTCTTGGAAGCAGCTTGTCTGATTAGAGCAACACCAGTATTTTCA
>QCUW01000025.1 GCA_003210695.1 Prochlorococcus sp. AG-679-P15
TTTTTTACGTTGTACTTTAAATAATGCTGCCAAAATAGCTAATGCGACCGTTTTGAATCTAATAAGTAATAAATTTGAACCTCAGGGCGTTACAGCAATTGCTTTACTCGCTGAATCTCACCTTTCAATACATACATGGCCTGAAGAGCAATATTGTGCAGTAGACATTTTTACATGTGGGAAAAACATGAAGCCTGATATATCTTGTAAATACTTAATCAGCACTTTAATGGCTAAAGAACATTTTTTGCGTGTTATTAATAGAAACACTCCTACAAAAGTTCATGATAATGTAAGAAAAATAAATTAAATTATGATATTGTTCGATTTAGTTTGCCGCTGATTAAACCTTCAAGATCTAAGCTAGTGCAATTGAATCCTAGATTAGAGAAATAGCCAATTAATTCATGAAAATCAAAATCTTTACAAAATCTTTTTAATTCATCTTGGGGAATTTCTATTCTTGCTGTTGAACCATGGCATCTTACTCTGACTTCTGATATGCCCCCTTTTTTAATATATTCTTCAGCTTTTTCTACCATGTTTAGCCTTTGATTTGTTATTTGATGGCCATAAGGAAATCTTGATGATAAGCAAGGCTGAGCAGGTTTATCCCACCAAGGGAAACCTAATGCTTTTGATATATCTCTTATATCTTTTTTTGTAAAATTAAATTTTGCTAAGG
Organism: Prochlorococcus sp. AG-679-P15; assembly: GCA_003210695.1. Classification (GTDB taxonomy): domain Bacteria; phylum Cyanobacteriota; class Cyanobacteriia; order PCC-6307; family Cyanobiaceae; genus Prochlorococcus_A. The sequence goes on from QCUW01000025.1 coordinate 686, forward strand.
GAGATATAACCCCTGCTTCTTTTGCTGCTTGAATCCCAGGCCTGAAATCGTTAAGATCATCACGATTCACTCCATCACAGACAATTTTGTAATTAAGTGTTTCAGACAAATATGTGGTGTGTTTGTGTAGCTCTTTCTTGCATGCAAAACATCTGTTTTTAGGATTTTTACTATAACTTGATTGCTCTAGTTCTGATGTCTCTATTTCTAAATGTTGAATTCCAATCCATTTCGCTTGACTTTTTGCTTCACATAATAAAGTTTTGGCTAATGCAGGTGAAACACCAGTAACAGCGATTGCTTTACTTCCTAATTGCTCGAATGCCAAAGAGGCTACTAATGTACTATCTACTCCTCCTGAATAAGCTACGCAAACACTATTGAGATTTTTGAAAAAATTTCTAATTGTTTGGAGTTTTTCATTTTGTTCATCAGAGAGAATTTCAAGTTGATAAAACATACTAAAATTTTTAGAGATTTAAGTAAAGTATGAATATATTAAATACATTATTAAATTTTTTAATAATATATTCAACTATATCCTAGATTAAATTTACTAACCTTTTTCAATTGGCAAATACAAGTAGAAATAGAGGTATTGGAATTGTTACTGCAAATGACAGTCAAGAAAGATCCAAAGGTCAATTACATATTTATGATGGTGAAGGAAAAGGTAAAAGTCAGGCTGCCTTAGGAGTGGTATTGAGAACTATAGGTTTAGGAATATGCGAAAAGAGACAGTCCAGAGTACTTTTACTTAGATTCTTAAAAGGACCAGAGAGGTCATATGATGAAGATTCTGCTATAGAAGCTTTGCAAAGAGGTTTTCCACACTTAATTGATCATGTAAGGACAGGGAGATCTGAATTTTTTAATGCTGATCAAGTGACAAAATCAGACATTACGGAGGCTCAGAGAGGTTGGAATATTGCAAAAGGAGCAATTGCCAGTTCCCTTTATTCAGTAGTGGTTCTTGATGAATTAAATCCAGTTTTAGACTTAGGGATGCTTAATATTGAGGAAGTGGTTAATTCTCTTCAAAATAGACCTGATGGTTTGGAAATAATTATCACAGGTAGGGCAGCCCCCTCTTCGTTGATAAGAATATCTCAACTTCATTCAGAAATGAGACCTCGCTTTAGAGGCGATTCAAATACATCTCATACAAAAATTAATAATTCTGGTGGAATTGAAGTTTACACTGGCGAAGGGAAAGGTAAATCTACTAGTGCACTTGGTAAAGCTCTTCAAGCTATTGGCAAAGGAATATCTCAAGATAAGAGTCATAGAGTCTTAATCTTGCAATGGTTAAAAGGTGGTAATGGTTATACCGAAGATGCTGCTATTGAAGCCTTGAGAGAGAGTTATCCTCATTTAGTTGATCACTTACGTTCTGGCAGAGATGCCATAGTATGGAGGGGTCAGCAACAACCAATTGATTATGTAGAAGCAGAACGTGCTTGGGAAATTGCTAAAGCGGCTATTCTTAGTGGTTTATATAAAACTATAATTTTAGACGAACTAAATCCAACCGTTGATTTAGAACTTTTACCAGTTGAATCAATTTATCAAACTCTCCTTAAAAAACCAAAAGATACAGAAGTTGTCATTACTGGAAGATGTAAAAATGAACCTTCATACTTTGAACTGGCCGATGTATACTCTGAAATGGTTTGTCACAAGCATTATGCAAATTTTGGAGTTGATTTAAAAAGAGGGGTGGATTATTAAATTTTTTTAAACAATTAATTAAACATTATTTGATTGATTTTTTTAATTCCGCCTTCAATTGATTTCGAAGGAATTTTAAATTTAATTAAAATCTTTGAAGCTTTTTCGGATCGTTTTCCTGCTTGGCATAACGTGAAAACTTCTTTATCCAAACTTTCTTTTTTTATAAATTCTAAGTATGACTTTTGTTCTAAATTATTTAGGGGTATAGATATCGATCCTTTCATAGAAGATTTATTAAATTCTTTATTTTCCCTAACATCTATTATGAGTATATTGTCAGATTTTGCTCTGTATAAAGTTTCAAATTCTTTAGCATTTATTTTATTGATTTTTATATTATCTTGGCATTCAATGTCCTCATAAAAATCTTCAAATTGAGAAAGGTTTTTAATTGTTTTATTTAATTTATCTGCTTGTAAGTTTAATTTTTTTATATTCATATTGAGTAAGTTGAAAACTATAATCCTTCCATCAAGTATTTCCCCTTTTTTGAGAATAATTTTTATTATTTCATTTACTTGTAAAACTCCTATAAGACCAGTCGAGACTCCTACAACTCCGAATTCTTCACAGCTTGGGACATTACTTTTTGAAGGTGATTCTGGTAGTAAGTCTCTTAAATTAGGACTCTCGTTATTTAGATTAAAAACACTTATTTGGCCTTCAAAACCTTGAACACATCCAAAAACCAAAGGCTTTTTAAATATTAAGCAAGCATCGTTTATTAAATATCTAGTACCAAAGTTATCTGAACAATCACAAATAACGTCAAATTCTTTAATAATTTTAAGAATATTATCTGGGTTGATTCTTTCATGAAATGTTACTACCTGAATATTTGGATTAAATCTATTAATTCTTTCTCGGGCAGAATCAATTTTTAAATTTCCAACTGTATTGGTTTCGTGAATAATTTGTCTTTGAAGATTTGACTTCTCAACTTGATCATTATCAGCTATGCCGATTCTTCCAATTCCTGCAGCGGCAAGATAAAGCAAAACTGAAGATCCTAGACCTCCTGCTCCGACACATAGTACTGAACTGTTTTTAAGTTTTAATTGACCTTTAAATCCTATTTCCTTAAGAGTTAAATGTTTTTTGTATCTTTCTTCTTCATCTAAAGACAAAAAAGTAGATTTGAGAGTATTTGATATTGTCATTATTTTTTAATACAAATCTATAAAAACATATTAAATTAAATAATTATTTTAGACTTTTAAATTTTTTTGTTGATGAAGTTTTTTAATATTTTTTGTTAGAACAAGATGATAATGTGAAGTTTTTATAAATCAATTTTTAGGTTAAATATCTTAAAACTGTATTTATATCAATAGATCTTGCCAAATCTAGAATGTTTCGGTTCTAAATTATGCATAACAAAAAGGTAGTCAACAGACAATTTTTCCGATACTGTCTGGTTCATATATTAAGTTGACTGAATTCATGAGTGATAACACTCCTGAGTCAAATCAAGACTCCGGCTCCGATACAAACTCAGAAAATAAAAGCTTTTCAGAGAAGTATTCTGATGTAATGGGAAAAATCAATGAAACACTTGGAACTATTGATTGGACTCAAATGGGAAAATATGGTAAAGCAGCAGGCATAATAGCTGTTGTAATTATCGCTCAAATAATAATTAAAGTCGTTATTGACACGATTAATTTTTTCCCAATCTTACCTGGCCTTCTAGAATTGCTCGGCGTGGTGGTGGTTGGTCAATGGAGTTGGGAAAATCTTCGTACGAGTGAAAATCGCGAGGCGGTTTTAGAAAAGGTTCAAAATCTCAAAAAAACATATTTAGGATAAATTTTGTAATTCACATACTCAATATATTTTTGATGTAGTTATTAACTTGATGGAAATATGAACCACCAAACATATTGGCATGATTCAATATGTGATAAAAATTATAAATAATAGTTCTTTTTTCGAACCCTTTTTTAATTGGGATTATTTTGTGATAATTTTCATAGAATTCACTTTTAAAATCCCCAAATAATCTTGTCATAGCTATATCTACTTCACAATCTGCCCACCAACATGCAGGGTCAAAAATAACACCTTTATTTATTTGATTTACTCCAATATTACCCAACCATAAATCACCATGCACAAGAGAGTTAAATGGTTTATGCTCACGTAGTTCTGATGCAATTTTTGTCTTTAATTTATTTTTAATATCCATCTCTAAAAAGTCTTTTTTTAAAATTGCTAATTGAGGTTCAATTCTTAAATTAATAAAACATTCAATCCAATCCTTTTCCCATCCTTGTATTTGATTTGTAGTTCCTATATAACCATGGATTGGATAACCAAAATTTTCTGGATTAAACTTATTTGATTCAATATGCATTTCTCCTAAACCTTTACCTAATTTTTGCTGATCAGTATTGTTCATATTTATCCATTCCAGTAATAAAAGTTCTACATTATTAATTTCTAAGTAGGAAATAATTTTAGGAATGACTAAGTTTTCATTATTAATATATTTTTGAAGATTTCTAAGACAAGATTCTTCAAATTTAAGGAATTTTGTTTTTCTATCATTTCTTTTGAGAAAAAATTTAGCAGTGCTAAACTCTATTTGCCATGACTTATGAATATCACCCCCCAACACTTGTTTTATACTTTTTGGTGATCCTTCTCCTAATTGATTACAAATTTCGTTAACTTCTGTATGAGGTATTCTTTGCATTTTAATGAGTAAAACTGAAATTGTTGTAGTTGGTGCTGGTATAGCAGGACTAACATCTGCAGCAATTTTATCAAAAGTAGGTCTCTCAGTGACCTTGATTGAATCACATACTCAATCAGGAGGTTGTGCAGGAACTTTTAAAAGAAAAAAATATATATTTGATGTAGGAGCTACACAAGTCGCTGGTTTAGAAGAAGGGGGAATACACTCTAAAATTTTTAAATTTCTAGGTATTCCTCTTCCTGAAGCCTCTATTTTAAATCCAGCTTGCATTGTCGATTTAAATGATGGGAGTAGGGCTATACCTATTTGGTATAATAAAACTGAATGGATTGAAGAGAGGGAGATACAGTTTCCAGGCAGTCGTAAATTTTGGCAGCTATGTAATTTAATTCATCAGAGTAATTGGACTTTTGCTAATAACAATCCTGTCTTGCCAATAAAGAATTTATGGGATCTCTCACAACTTCTTAAAGCATTAGCTCCAACAAATTTAGTAACTGGTATATTACTTAAATCTACTATTTTTGATCTTTTACGTATATGTGGATTATCTAATGATAAGAGATTAATTAAGTTTCTTAATTTGCAATTAAAGCTTTATTCGCAAGAAGATGTTCATAAAACAGCAGCTCTATATGGTTCTACAGTTTTACAGATGTGTCAGCAACCACATGGCTTATGGCATTTAAAAAAATCAATGCAGAATTTAAGTGATGCTTTAGAAGATTCATTAAAAAAAACAGGCGTTAATATTGTTTTCGGACAAAAAGTAAATTTTATAGACTTTAATAATGTAAAAAATAGTTGGAAAGTTTGTGCAATATCTAAGCAAGGAAATTTAGAGTACTACGCTAATGATGTAATTTTTACACCCCCGCCGCAATCTCTCTTAAAAAATTTAGGAAATTCTCTAGGTAGAAATCATGATTATAAAAAAAGAATACTAAGTCTTCCTAACCCAAGCGGTGCTTTGGTCTTTTATTCAGCTTTAAAAAAAGAACATATCAAACCAATCTCTTCAAATCATTATCAATTTATTTCTGAGGAATTAGGGTCAATTTTTGTATCCATAAGCGAGGATGGAGATGGTAGAGCTCCAAGAGGAGAGGTTACATTGATAGCTAGTCTTTTTACAAAAACTAATGACTGGTTTAATTTAAATAAACAAGAATATATTAATAAAAAAAAGGATTATTTTCAAAAAATATCAGTTGCTTTAGAAAATCAATTTGATATTGATTGTGAAAATTGGCTTCATAAGGAATTGGCTACTCCATTAGGATTTGAAAGATGGACTAATAGGCCAAATGGAATCGTAGGAGGTCTAGGTCAAAATCCTGAAATTTTTGGTCCATTTGGTTTGTCAAGTAGAACTCCTTTTAAAGGATTATGGTTATGTGGAGATTCTATTTATCCAGGCGAAGGTACGGCTGGTGTTAGTCAGTCTGCGTTAATGGTCTCAAGACAAATTTTAGCCTCTAAAGGAATAAATAATTTTAATTTATAAACTTTGATCTTACCGCCATCGCTTTTGTTAGTTTTTTAGAGAGTAGTTCCCAATTTTTATCTTTGATAATAGTTTCAATTTCATTAATATTATTTTTAAATTCTTTTAATGCATTTAAAATGTTTTGTTGATTATTTGCAGCTAAATCCAAACCTAGATTTGGATTACCACCTCCAACTCTTGTTGTGTCTGAAAATCCAGTAGCAGCAAGTTTTTGAGTTAAATCTAATAGTGATTTATTGTTTTCTATATAAGCCGTTTTTATTAATGAAGAAGCAACAAATATTGGTAAATGAGATATGAGAGAAACTGCTTCATCATGTTCTTTTGGTGATGCTTTACAGATCTCACATTTCATAGAATTTATTAAATTACTTAGAGTATTAAGTGCAGTCGAATTAGTTTTCGAAGTAGGAGTAATAATCCATTTTGCATCATCTAATAAATTTTCGAAACCTGAATCTACCCCTTTTTGTTCTGTACCTGCCATAGGATGTGATCCAATAAATAATGGATGTATCTTTTCCCATGTATTAATTATTGGCTCTTTTATAGAACCAACATCGGTTACTATGGCTTTTTTTGGAATTACACTTATTAGTTCTTTGGAAGGATTGATTAAATCTTTAATAGGCAAAGCCAATATAATTAGAGAACATTCTTTTAAGATGCCTAAATCGCAGCTAACATAATTCGCAAGTTGTCTCGTTATTGCTTTTTTTTCATTGAAATTACTATTTGTGACTCCATAAATAGTATGGTTTAATCTTTGAAGCTTTAAACCTAATGAACCACCAATAAGTCCTAATCCTACAATTCCAATATTCATTGATTATTAATTCAAGGCTTTCTTATATTGATACCAAATTTTTGTATATTAGTATTATGTTTTCCAAATTTGGTATTACGCGGATTATAAATGCTCGAAATTGTAAGTCATCAATATTTAAAAAAATTTATTAAATACCATCAAATAGATTGGAATCATATTTATTCATTTGGGCGAATAATTTCAAAGTGTCTTCGAACAAATGAAACTTTTCTAATTAATTCAGAAGTTTTCTCCTCAAATATTTGGATATCCCCTATATTAATTTCTTTATTTTTATCTGAGGAGAATTCAACTTTTGTTTTACCCAAAGAAAAAATTGAAGTTATAAAAAGAAATCATTTAGAAGATTTAAAAACTCTTGGATTTGAGTTTATTTTAGAAAATGATCAAATAATTTTTTCCAATAAACGAGTTTTTTTAATTACACTTGAAAATTTACTAAATGATTTAAATATTTCTAGATTTATTAATCATCGGATAGTTTTTTCTGGGATTGAAAATATTAAAGATGATCTAAAAAATCATTTCAGAATTTCATTGTTGAAAAAACATTGGTTTATTGATGTTGATAAAAAATTACTTTCCAATCAAAAGATCATTAGAAAATATAATTCACTAAAGAAACAATTCTTTTTGAAGAAAGTTTTAGATAATGATTATATATTTTTAGATTCTAAAGAAGTTAATATTCTTTCAAATTTCTTTAATGAAAGTGCTTCATTTTCTGATCAATTTCAGAGAGTAAGTGACGCATTATCTGAAGGATGGGCTTGCTGGGTAAAACTGGATAATATTAATTTTGAGTGGAAGTTGTTTTTAGAACCATTAGATGAACTTTCTCAAATTAAAAAATTACTAAGTAATAATCAATTTCTTTTTTTATCAGCTCTAAGAAAAGATAACTTTTTTGAAGAATATCTTAAAAAGCAAAGTATAAAAATTAGTAAAGTAATCAATTTTAAAAGCAATTTCAATGAAAAAAGGATTTTATTATATGCTCCTCCTCAACAGATGCTTCCCAATAATCCTCTTTTTACTGAAGCAATTTCGGATAAGTGCAAAAAATTAGTGATTTTTAGTAAGGGATTCACTTTAGTTTTATCTGACGATATTAACTTGAAGATTCACTTAGCTACAGCATTAGCATCGAAATATGGTAAGCGAGTAATATTAGAGACAATACCCTCTGAAAATAATCAAATTCTGTGCGCCAGTTATAGTTGGTGGATTAAAAATTCTAATTTAGTTAAAAGTCCTGAACAAATAATAATTCCATTACTCCCAATACCTGATATGAACCTACCTATCAATGAAATTAATATTAATAATTATAAAAGACTAGCTAAAGATTGGTTTAGAGAATTTCTGCTTCCTGAAGCAATAGAGAAACTAGAAAGGTCTGTCTCACCTCTAAGAAGAAATTCAGGTAAGCTCATAATTCTTGATGGTCGTGCAAATAAAAGAAGATGGGGTAGATCAATTATGAAAAGTATTGAGCCCTCAAAACAAATAAACTTTATGTTACCTTTCGATTAGGTTACTATTCAAAAAATTTTTGAAATATGGGAGAAGCAAAAAGGAGAAAATCGCTAGGTCTTCCTCCAAAAAAAAATAATATTAAAAATAAAGTTGAGCAATCACCTAGAATCTTTAATTGGTTACCCATAACAGTTAATCAGAAAGATAGTTTAATTAAACTAAGTATTAAAGCTAGTTGGTTTGGAATTGGAACCTTAGTTATCTTATGGGTAGTTGTCAGATTTATTGGACCTGCTGCAGGTTGGTGGATTCCAGCTGATTCACTATGAATCTAAGCTACAGTTTTAATGTCATTTGCAATAATTGTATTTTCTGATTTGCTATTTAATGCCTTCATGGAATTAGAGCTTACTGCTGTTCCTTCTGTGAGCTTGTTTTTAACAATAGATGCTACTTTATTCTTTATTTCTAAGTTTTGATCTAACCAAATAATTGTGTTATCTCTTCCTTGCCCAATATTTTCTCCTTCATAACTATACCAAGCCCCTCTCCTAATTATAATATTAGTCTCTTCTGCTAAATCTAATAAACATCCTGTTGTACTTATTCCTTGGCCGAATAAAATATCAAATTCTGCAATTCTAAATGGAGGAGCTACCTTATTTTTTGCTACTTTAACTTTTGCTCTTATTCCATATTCTTCAGTACCTCTTTTGAGAGTTTGAATTCTTCTAATATCAAGTCTTACAGAAGCATAAAACTTTAATGCATTACCTCCTGTGGTCGTTTCTGGATTACCATATGTCACACCGATTTTTAGGCGTAATTGATTGAGGAATATCACTGTACATCCTGATTTTCCAATATTGCCGGTTATTTTTCTCATCGCTTGACTCATTAACCTTGCCTGGCTTCCTATTACGTGATCTCCCATTTCTCCTTCTATTTCTGCCCTTGGAGTTAGTGCTGCTACTGAGTCAACAACGACAAGATCTACCGCAGTTGATCTTATGAGTTGATCAACTATTTCTAAAGCCATTTCACCTGTATCTGGTTGAGAAACCAGCAAATTTTCGACATCCACGCCTAAAGACGCTGCATAGACAGGATCTAAAGCATGTTCGGCATCTACAAATGCAGCTACACCTCCATTTTTTTGAACCTCAGCTATTGCGTGAAGAGTGAGTGTGGTTTTCCCTGAACTTTCAGGCCCATATACTTCAACTACTCTTCCCTTTGGATAGCCTCCTCCCAAAGCTAAATCTAACGTAAGAGCTCCTGTAGATATTGTTTCGACTTTCATTCTGGATGCATCTCCTAGCCTCATTATTGAGCCTCGCCCAAAGTTTCTTTCTATTTGCCCTAAGACAAGATTTAATGCCTTGTCTTTTTCTTTTGATGAGGATTCTGCTGAATCTTTTTTTCTTCTTTCTTCAAAACTCATTTTTCACTTTCTTAAGATGTTCTCATAATTATTTTAAATCTAGAATTATATATAAAATTCAAATTTAATAATTACAATAAATAGTACATCCGTACTCTAGCTGAAGATATTCAAATTGCAACTAATTGTTCTAAATCTTTTAATTTCAATAATTTAATTTCATAAGGCAAATTCTTCCTATCAGTTTTTTTTAAATATCCCCAATCAGCTAAGTAACAAGGTATGTGCTTTGTGTAATTATTTTGCTTAATATCTACTAATGTTTTTTTCCTATCTTCTATAAACCCCAAAATTTCATATTCATTTGAAAGTTTTGAAGCTATTTCAACCTTTGTTCCAGATTCATAACCAAAAATTAATTCTGGAAAAATATTTAATTTTTCAAGAATCTTTTCTGCAAATACTTTCCCTTTTGTTGTTATGATCCCTGACTTTATTTTATCTTTCTTGATTCTTTCTATAAAATTAATAACTTCACAAAACGGTTTATGTAAGTCTACCCAACTGTCAAAATCTTCATCTATTTGATATTTTCTTGATTTATCAAGGCATTTTTGTAAGTCTTCAGAAACCCAGGAATTATTTAAAAGAATTTTTTCGCAGTTTTGATGATATTTATTTTGAAAATTAATTTTATTATTATTATTTAATGAATTTTCTCTTTTGATAATTTCGTGGACAATTATCAACATTTCCCAGCCATATTTAACCCAAGGTCTCATTTCTATGAAGATATTCGAAACTCGCTTATAAAGATTTTGATCAATAATTATGTCTGGTGAATCTAAATATTTTTCACAAGCTAATAATGCACTATGCCAGTACTCATTCATTCCATCAACAATTACTCCATCAAAATCAAAAAGAAATAATTTCTTAGAGTACACTCAGGTAAATTTTAAAACTGGGCCGCTAGGATTCGAACCTAGGAATGTCGAGACCAAAACCCGATGCCTTACCACTTGGCGACGGCCCAATGGATTTCTATTTTAGTACATAGAAAGATTTTTTTCTATCAAAAAAATATAAATTTTGTATTCTAAGTATTTAATTTAATTTTATTTTTTTTCAAAAATTAATTGAATTAGATCATTTTCCAAGGCTTAAGTAAGTTTTTTGCTTTTTTGATTGCTAAAGCCATTTTTTCTGGATATTCATATAATTTTTTATTATTTTTATCGGCATATTCAATAAGAGGTTGCATTATTTTTCTCGCATAACTCCCAAAAGCAATTCCATCAGGAAAATTACTTGTTTTAAAAAATTCATGAGTTTTCCCATTTGTACCTCCTGCTATTTGAATTAGACCTGGCGGAAGTTGAGATCCTATATTTTCCCATAATTTAACTGCATCCTTTCCTGTTGTTGGTGCTAGATCACCAGACATTGGCCTTCCATCGAGTTGCCAAATAAGCGGCACATTATGTTCAAGTAAAATTTGATACCTATCCCAGAGTGCTTTTGAGAGATCTATTGGTTTTTTTTTGGATTGATTTAATCCACAACTGACAGATATTTTTTTTAATTTTATCCCTGAATTTTTGATTAGATTAACTACTTTTATAAAAGAATCTATTCGATTAATTTCTGTATGAATTTCTACTGCATCAGGTTTAATTGTTTTGAGAGTATTTGATAAATCAGTATTTGATAAATTGTATTCATATTCAGAAATTAAATTTAAGGGGCAACTATTTATACATCTTCCACATCCATAGCATTTATTCTCTTTTACTCCGGAATAACTAATTGCAGATGTAGGGCAAATCTTTTCACATGGTCTTGAACAATTAGAGGGGCATTTCAATGGATCAAATTTAGCTTTACGAAAATGTATATCCTTTCCATCACTAATGCTTATCATCAATCCAGGGGACGCACCAAATACCTCTTTCGCCCAATTGATACCATTTCTCGCGGCTTGAACAACGGATTGGTCGGCGGCAACATCAATATAGTCAACTCCAGCAGCTGAATAAACAGCACATAAATCTTCTACAGCAACAATATCTTCATTGCTTGCTCCACAAATTAATTTAACCCATTTATCTGATACCCTTCTATTTTTTTCAAAAAACTTAATTTCAGAATTCATTCAGAATATAATCATTTAAAGATTTCCATTCAAGTTTTCTAGAACCACCCATTTCAACAACTATTTTTAATTTGTTATCTGTAGTACATAATTTAATTAAGCTTTCTAGCTCAGACTGTGATAAGACTTGTCCTTCAAGCAGCCATAATAATTTATTCGTATCTTTTTCATTAAAAAGTTCAGATGCTTGAGGAATAACTTGTTGAACTTCTCCAAGAGCACCATTCCTTCCGATACTTTGATGACCGAGGTGAGGTGGCCTTACACCATGTAATTTTAATAAAAATACTTCAGGATCACCCAATCCACGTGCCGAGGTTATATAAGTTTTAAACCCTTTAGATCGCATTCTTCTTAAAAGACGAGTTTCATATCCTCCTTCAAGAGGAGCAAAGATTGCTAAACATTTATCTTTATGCAAATCGTTGTGAAACTTTTGTCCTGATAGAAGTAATGGCATAAAGATTCTCTTTATCTATATATTATTTCATTTTATGGTACTTGATGATGTACAATTTATATTCGGTGAAATTTTTTTAAGCCCGCAAGCTAGCCGAGCCTCTGGAAGCTTCACAACTTTAGCGTTTCGTTAAAGAAATTTTGGATAGGTTTAACCTTAAGAGAAACTTTCTAATTCAAGAAAAGTCTCATCCCTTTTTAAATTAATTTTTTGATTTATTTCATTTTTGAAACCTGGAAGGGATTTGGTAATGAATTAAAAATTAATTATTAGCTAGCCCACTCAAGTTTTATGTCTTTAGGAATCTTAGGAAAAAAATTGGGAATGTCCCAATTATTTGATGATGATGGGAATGCAGTACCAGTTACGCTGATAGAAGCTGGCCCCTGTCGCGTCACGCAACTAAAAACACAATCTTTAGATGGTTATACTGCTATCCAAATAGGTTATGGAGCAACAAAGGATAAGCATTTGAGTAAGCCGGAGAAAGGACATCTATTAAAGTCAGGTGAATTACTCTTAAGGCATTTAAAAGAATATAGAGTTGAAGAAATTTCTCCTTATGAGATTGGAAAAGAAATAACAGTTACAAATTTTGAAGTTGGTCAAAAAGTTGATATTAGTGGTAAATCAATGGGCCGAGGATTTTCTGGATATCAGAAAAGACATGGTTTCAGTAGAGGACCTATGAGTCATGGTTCAAAAAATCATAGGGCTCCAGGTTCTACTGGTGCAGGAACAACTCCTGGTAGAATTTATCCTGGCAAAAGAATGGCAGGAAGATATGGAGGTAAAAAAATTACTACAAAGGGTTTACTAGTTGTCAAAATTGATGATCAAAAAAATTTGCTTGTAGTTAAAGGCTCGGTGCCAGGCAAACCCGGCTCGATAGTTAATATTAGCCCTAATAAAGTTGTCGTTAATAAAGGTGGAGCAAAATCATGACAAATCTAGAAACTTTAAAATGGGATGGCAAAAAAGCTGGCAACGTTTCAATTGATTTAAAAGTTGCCAAAGAGTCTTCTTCTGCCGATTTAATTCATAGAGCTGTGCTTAGACAATTAGCTAATAAAAGAAAAGGTACTGCCTCTACTTTGACAAGGTCTGAAGTTCGCGGAGGTGGTAGGAAACCATATAAGCAAAAGGGTACAGGTAGAGCTCGTCAAGGATCAATTAGAACTCCATTACGACCAGGAGGAGGAGTAATTTTTGGCCCCAAACCACGTACTTACAATCTAGATATGAACAGAAAAGAGAGAAGATTGGCACTTAGAACAGCACTAATGTCCAGAGTTAACGATATCAAAGCTGTGGAAGATTTTGGTTCTACATTAGATCAACCAAAGACTAGTGAGATAATAAATGGCCTTTCTCGATTAGGAATTGAAAAAACAGAAAAGGTTTTAGTAATTCTTGATAGTCCTTCTGACATTATCAAAAAATCTATTAATAATATTGAAAAGGTAAAATTAATCGCTGCTGATCAGTTAAATGTTTTTGATATTCTCAATGCTAATAAGTTAGTTATAGGTCAATCAGCAATCAATAAAATTCAGGAGGTTTATGCAAAATGAGTAAAATATTTGATTCTCGTTTGGCTGATGTAATTCGTAAACCTTTAATTACAGAAAAAGCGACAAATGCACTAGACCTTAACCAATATACTTTTGAGGTAGATCATAGAGCAGCAAAACCCCAAATCAAAGCAGCAATAGAAGCCTTGTTTAATGTTAAAGTTATAGGAATAAACACTATGAATCCTCCTAGGAGAACAAGAAGAGTCGGTAAATTCTCCGGGAAACGTTCTCAAATCAAAAAGGCAATTGTACGTCTTGCTGAAGGAGACAAAATCCAACTATTCCCAGAATCTTAGGAGTATTTATCATGGCTATTCGTAAATTCAAACCCTATACACCTGGAACGAGACAAAGAGTCGTTACTGACTTTAATGAGATTACAGGTTCAAAACCAGAAAGATCATTAATTGTTTCTAAGCATAGAAATAAAGGGAGAAACAATAGAGGAGTTATAACCTGTCGTCATAGGGGCGGAGGCCATAAAAGGCAATATAGATTGGTAGATTTCAGAAGAGATAAGAGGAATATCAATGCCAAAGTTGCAGCTATTCATTATGATCCTCATAGAAATGCTAGGCTTGCACTTTTATTTTATGAAGATGGAGAGAAAAGGTATATTATCGCCCCAGTAGGTGTAAAAGTTGGTCAAAATGTTATTTCTGGTGAAGGTGTTCCAATTGAAGATGGTAATGCAATGCCTTTATCTTTTATGCCATTAGGATCGAATGTTCATTGTGTAGAACTATATGCTGGAAGAGGTGCTCAAATGGTCAGATCTGCAGGAGCTAGTGCACAATTAATGGCAAAAGAAGGAGATTATGTAGCTTTGAAACTCCCTTCTACTGAAGTACGTCTTGTACGTAAGGAATGTTATGCAACTTTAGGGGAAGTGGGTAATTCAGAAATTCGTAATACTAGCTTAGGAAAAGCAGGTAGAAGAAGATGGCTAGGTAGAAGACCTCAAGTAAGAGGTAGTGTTATGAACCCATGTGATCACCCACATGGAGGAGGAGAGGGAAAAGCTCCTGTTGGTCGAGCAGGTCCTGTCACTCCTTGGGGTAAAGCAGCCCTTGGATTAAAGACACGTAAGAAGAACAAGTCAAGTAATAAACTAGTTGTTCGAAAACGTCGTCGTATTTCTAAAAGAAGTAGAGGAGGAAGAGACTCTTGATTACTTCTATTTCTATTTTTATTTTTATTTCATAAATCATGGGACGCTCATTAAAAAAAGGACCTTTCATAGCAGATAGTTTGCTTAAAAAGGTAGAAAAACAAAATACTGAAAATGATAAATCAGTCATCAAAACATGGTCTAGATCTTCGACTATCCTTCCTGTAATGATTGGTCATACAGTTGCTGTTCACAATGGCAAAGCTCATATACCAGTATTTATTACTGAACAAATGATTGGTCATAAACTAGGTGAGTTTGCTCCTACAAGAACCTATCGTGGCCATTTAAGAGATAAGAAGGGAGCAAGGTAAATGACAAAAACACCTGAAATGACAAAAAAAGCCACAGCTTATGGTAATTATATTCGTGGTTCTGCATCAAAAGTAAGAAGAGTTCTCGATCAAATTAGAGGTAAATCTTATAGAGATGCACTAATTATGTTGGAATTTATGCCTTATAGATCTACAGATCCTATTACTAAAGTTTTAAGATCTGCAGTAGCAAATGCTGAACATAACTTAGGTATGGAACCCTCCTCCTTAGTGATATCTTCAGCTTCAGCTGATAATGGACCAGTGATGAAAAGATATAGACCAAGAGCTCAAGGCAGAGCTTTTTCTATCAAAAAACAGACTTGCCATATTAGTATTTCTGTTGAATCTGCTCTTAATCAAAATAATACGGAGGAACAAAACTAATGGGAAATAAAATTAATCCGACGGGACTTAGATTAGGTATTACCCAAGAACATCGTTCAAAATGGTTCGCTACTTCTAAAACTTATCCAATTCTTCTTCAAGAAGACTATAAAATTCGTAATTTCATTCAAAAGAAATATAGTTCAGCTGGAATTAGTGATGTTTTAATTGCCAGAAAAGCTGATCAGTTAGAACTCGAATTGAAAACTGCTAGACCTGGGGTGATTGTAGGAAGGCAAGGAAGTGGTATTGAAGAATTAAGATCAGGCATACAAAAAACTATTGGTGATAGAACAAGACAAGTAAGAATTAATGTAGTTGAAGTAGAAAGAGTTGATGCTGATGCTTATCTACTCGCTGAATACATAGCTCAACAATTAGAAAAAAGAGTTGCCTTTAGAAGAACTATAAGGATGGCTTTGCAAAGAGCTCAAAGGGCTGGAGTTCTAGGCTTGAAAATACAAGTTGGCGGAAGACTCAATGGTGCTGAAATTGCTAGATCAGAGTGGACCAGAGAAGGTAGAGTTCCTCTACATACTTTGAGAGCTGAGGTTGATTATGCAATACGTGAAGCAAACACAACTTATGGTGTCTTGGGTATTAAAGTTTGGGTTTTTAAAGGAGAGGTCCTTCCTAAAGAAGAACAAACTATTCCTGTTGGGGCTATGCCTAGAAGGAAAGGTAGTCGAAAACCTCAGCAATTTGAAGATCGTTCATCAAATGAGAATTCATAGGAGATAAAAAATGCTTAGTCCAAAACGTACTAAATTCAGAAAACAGCATAGAGGGAGAATGAAAGGAATTGCCTCTAAGGGTAATACTATTGCTTTTGGTCAGTTTGCAATCCAAGCTCAAGATTGTGGGTGGGTAACGGCTCGTCAGATTGAAGCAAGCAGAAGAGCAATGACAAGATACGTTAAACGTGGTGGAAAAATATGGATTCGCATTTTTCCGGATAAACCAGTTACTATGAGACCAGCTGAAACTAGGATGGGATCAGGAAAAGGTAATCCGGAGTTTTGGGTGGCTGTTGTAAAACCTGGAAGAATATTATTTGA
>QCUW01000026.1 GCA_003210695.1 Prochlorococcus sp. AG-679-P15
CTGATTTTAAGGAAGTTGTATCAGGATGTAGTTCTATTAAAAGCTTGCAAAAAGCTTTTCTTAATTCGTGATTTGAGGCGTTTTCATTAACACCTAAAATCTTATAATAATTTATATCGCCTTTCAAAAGAATTTTTATCACTAAAAATATTCTAATCAGTTTTTATAAAATTGAATATCATTAATTATCGCTAAGAATAACTATTTAAAACTCAATGACAAAAGTAAAGATCCCTAAAGAACTACTCAGATTATTAACTGAAGAGGAAATCATCATTTTTGAAGAATTACGAATAAGAATACAAGAATTAAATTATAAAACTAATTTAACTAGATTAATTAAAGGAGACGATTACTGGATTTCACAAGTATATGATAGTCTTTGGCTATTTAAAGAAAATTCAAATAAAAATTTTGATAACAAAAAATTTATTGATATTGGATCAGGTTGTGGTTTTCCAGGCTTTGCCTATGCGATAACACATCCTACTTCAGAAATATATCTTGTGGATTCTTCTAAAAAAAAAACAGATTCACTAAAAGAAATTATCAAAAGCATTAATTTCAAAAATAATATATTTGTAATAAATGATCGTATTGAAAACCTTGGCCGACAATCTTCATTTAGAAATAGCTTTAATATTGCAACAGCAAGAGCAGTAAGTAATCCTTCAACCGTATCAGAATATATTTTACCTATGTTGGAATCAAATGGATTAGGGATTTTATATCGTGGGAAATGGACAGAAAAAGATCATAAAAATTTAGAAAATACATTAAGGGTACTAGAAGGGAAAATCCAACAAATTAAAAGTAATTTTCTTCCCAGAGAAAAAGGTATCCGTAATGCTATTTTTATTGAGCCAAAAACATTTTGTCCTAATATTTATCCTAGAAGTATTGGCAAGGCAGAAAAATATCCTCTTGAAGGTTAATTATTTGATAATCTTGATAATGATTGTTTCCCAAACTTTTCTTTTAGCACTCTTAACTTATTGATAACCTTTTTAGGTTTTATATGTCTTTCTAAAACTTTAAATAATTGACTTTCAAATACCTCAACATCTAACAAATTTGCATTATTCCCAGGGAACCAATGACTTCCATTACCAAGTAATTGGTATCTAGATCTTGCAAATTCCTCTAAATCAAAGCAATCTATCAAATTCGAAAGCCAGAGAAGAACTGGAATATTTATTCCTCCTGGTGTATTTTGCCAATTTGGTAAATTTTTATCCCAATTTTTATGCCACTCTAAACTTAAAGAATTTATTGATTCCTCTTTTAACCTATTTAATATTTTAGGAATATAATAATCAGATTCTGATAATAAAGAAACAGCTTCAAGATGTAAATCAAAGTCTTTCTCTTTTGCTATCCCGACACTGATTGTATGAACATTTTTGTTCCTTAAGCAAAAAAGATCGTTAAATACTATTGGGTGAAGAGGGCTACAAAGTTTTAACATTTTCGTTGATGGTGTGTGAAGATGCCCACCTTTATCAGTAGGACTTATTATAAAAACCCCAAGATCATATTTATGAGCCAAATCAATTACCTTGGAATTTGTTTGGTTGATGAAATACCAATGCAAATTAATATAATCAAAAAAATTAGTTGATATAGCTTTCTCTATAAGAGATATTTCTCCATGAGTGGAAAATCCAATATGCCCTATTAAATTTTCTTTTTGAAATTTCTTTAAAATATCAATACAGCCTCCATCTTTTACAGACTGATGAAGATGTTCAGGTGTATTGATTCCATGTATTGCTAGTAAATCAATTTTCTTTACCTGCAATTTTTCAAAGCTTTTCAAAAGTTCTTCTTCGAATAATTTTGGATCACTATTAGGAGGGATTTTTGTTTGAATAATTTTTGGCATTTTTTTAATACTTTTAAAACCTTTACCTAACTGAACTTCAGAAGTTCCATAATATTTAGCTGTCTCTATGTGATTAAAACCAAATTTATTTGCCAGATTCAATATGTTTTCAACTTTGTTCTGATCATTTATCGAAATATCAGAAAATTTCAGGTCATCCCAACTTTTTTGAAATCTCATTCCACCTAATGACAAGACTGGCATTTCCAAATTTGTTCTACCAAATCTCCTACAAGGCAAACCCATGAGAAATTAATGCTTGTTTATTCTTGGTAGTTTTCCTAATGATTGAAACATATCCCTATCAAGACTATTTTCTAGATCTGCTAATTTTTCAAATTTAACCCAATGGATACAATCTACTGGACAAGTATCAATAGCTTCTTGCAACGTTTCGAAATTATCACCATCTTGTCTTATAGCTCTGCTTCTACCATAATCTTCATCAATGATAAAAGTATTAGTTGCAACATGAGCACAATATCTACAGCCTATGCATCTACTTTCATCAACCCAAACTGCTTTTTCAGTTAATTCACCTCCCAAGATAGGTTCATAACCAGTTAATTCTTCAGTTTCTTCAAAAGTATCAATTTCGCCTACGGAATTAGTATTCAATTACTAACTTTCCCACTTAGTAAGAACTAACTCTATTGAACCATCATTTTGATTTTTTTGCTCAACTATTTTATATCCATCCTCTTCTGTTTTTGAAATAATTGTATGGTAGGCATACATTTGAGTGATTTTTGATATGAATCTTTCAACCGGCAAATCAAATTTCCAAAGATCTAGATCGGTTACCAATTCATATGAATTAGTATTATTATCCCATTTAAATCCAACTTTCGTGTTGCTCGGCAAATCCAAACTTATATCAACAGCAGTGAACTTTCCTCTAAAGCCTTTAACATACTTTTCTTCTTGATTAATTACATAACCCAATTGATTTAAGGCTTTGATTAAGGGTTTTGATTCTTTAATCTGGGTTTTTATAGTACTAAAATGTGACATTAGATTCGTTGTTAAATTGTTTTAATTTTTCTCTTTGGTTAGTAATGAACGCCTCTGTAGTTTTGTTTTTGACCGTTACTTCACCAAGTGCATTTTCAACATTTTTTGTAGCACTATTACATGCATTACCATTGAATCCTTCAACGGTTTCTTCAACTCTTCCATCTTGATGAATTTTGAATCTTAATGTTCTTTGAGGCATTAAAATTTAGTTTAATTAAAACTACTCTATATAGAATAACGAAAAATAATTGTTTCAGTTGGTACAAGTTAATCAAAATATATTTTTTTATTTTGATTACTTAATAAATATAAAACTCTATTTATAAAAACCTTTCATTCCCAAAGCATCTAAGGCAGTTTTTGCTTCTTCCATAACTGAAGGTTCTTTATCAAAAAGAGCAATTTTTGTACATTCATCCACAAATCTCTCCTGAAATATATTATCTAACTTTTCAAATAATCTACATAAAGACCATATACAATTACTTCTTACAACAGGTTCATTATCTATCTTTAAACTTTCTAAAAGTTGTTCAGCCGCTAATTGAGCGTTAGAGGATGATATACTTCCAATTTCTGACAGAGAACTTGATGACCATAATCTTACTGCAGCTACGTCATTTTTTAATGATTTTATTAATGGCTTCAAAACAATTTGATTATCATAGTTAGCTAAACTCCAAGCAGTAGCTCTTCTTACATATGCATTGTCATCTTTTTCTAATAAAATGACTAATTTTTCAACTGCACTAGGGAAAGGATTTCTACCCAATGCATATACAGCACTCATTCTTTCTACGGGACAAGGTTGATCAAGTAAAGGTAGCAAAAAAGGGAAAGATCTATTATCTCTATATTCGCAAAATACTCTTAAACCTTGTAAACGTTGCTCTCTGTTACCCTTAAGCAATTTTAAGGCTTCATCGCATTCTAAATTTTTATTTAAAATTCCTTTTGAGAAACCATCTTTATCAATCTCTTCCAAAGGGTCAACTTCAAGCTCTACAGATAATTCTTTAGCTAAAACATCAGGATCTATTGCTATTTCAGCCAAAGTTTCATTTTGAACATCTTTTCTTTTAGTCATTTTATATAAAAATAAATATTAATTAATCGGAGCAGGGGACATCATATCTCCTGGTAGCCAAATCCTTGCACTTACAGCAAAAAAAGCTACCCCGAATAAACTTACAATTGCAAAAGGTAAAAGTTTTGTTCTTATAAAACCCAATGTAAAAATACCAATTAAAACAATAATAACGCGTTTGAGTTGAATTTAAAAAATTTTTAAATATGATTATTTAATTTTGGCATTTTGTCTAAGCTGACCACATGCTGCATTTTTGTCTAAGCCTCTACTTTTTCTAAAACTCACGTTAATCCCATTATCAGAAAGTCTGGATTGGAAAAGTTTAGCATTTTCTGAAGGGGTTTGTTTAAAATCAAATTCCTCAATTTTATTATATTGAATCAAGTTCACATGGCATTGGAAACCTTTTATAAGATTGCTTAATTCATCAGCGTGTTCTAATTTATCATTAACTCCATGTAGCATTAAGTATTCGAAACTGACTCTTCTGCCAGTCTTTCTTACATATTCTCTACAATCATCAATAATATTTTTAATATGATAATTTTTTGCACTTGGTATTATAGTTTCTCTTATTTTTTGATTTGAAGCATGCAAACTTATTGCAAGTGTAAACTGACATTTACCAAGTATTTGAAAAGACATTTCTGATAATTTATTAATCATCTTTGGAATAGCAACAGTGCTTACTGTGATCTTTCTCTGGCTAATATCAAAGTCCTCATTGATTGATCTAATTGATAAAAGTAACTCATCAATATTTAAAAGGGGCTCACCCATTCCCATAAAAACAATATTAGATACTTTTTGATTCATTTCATTTTCAATAAATAAAATTTGATCTAATATTTCACCTACCTTTAAAGATCTTTTTAATCCTTCTTTACCAGTAGCACAGAATTTGCAATCCATTGGGCATCCAACTTGACTTGAAAGACATGCCGTTAATCTTTTCTTAGTTGGAATACCAACGCACTCTACACTTTCATTATCTCTAGTATTTAATAACAACTTTAAGGTCCCATCATTTGCTAAATACTTTTCTTTTAATTTTAATTCCCCAAATTTAAAACCTTCTTTTTTTAATTGATTTCTAAAATTTAACGGTAAGACATTTATTTCATCAATACTTTTAAACCTATTTTTATAGTTATAAAGCCATCCATATATTTGACGTCCTCTAAAAGCAGCTTGACCATAATTTAAAGCCACATTTTCTAAATCCCTTACACTAAATCCAAGAAGGTTTTTCAACTTATCAGTAATCCAAATTATTAAAAAAATTTACCATATTAATAATCCATGCTTTAAAAATAATTCAGTGAGAATAAGAGCAATAAATCCAATCATCGCCATCCTTCCATTAAGCCTTTCGTTATAAGTATGAAACCCGTAACGAGGTAATTTTCTTTTAGGAATAATATCAGGCTTAATCATTAATCAGGATTTAAAATAGCATTCTAGTAACTTAAAATGATAATAGTCTATTCATCAGATAGAAGTCCCTCCTCTTGTAACCCTTCCAAAGCAGCTGGATCAGGTAATTGGTCTTCAGAAAATTGATTTTCAGCATTAGGCCTTGCAAAGGCAGCAAAATTGCTCGAGGAGTTATCTATTCCATGTCTATTCCTTGTGGTTTCTAAATCTTCATCACTTGGATCATCAAGAATAGCAGTAGAATTTAAGGAAGCGGATTGAGGCATATCAACTGTATAGTCTGGTCTTAAATTTTGGGCTCTTCTATATCCACCAGATTCTTCTGCTAGGATATCTGGATGCGGTCCAGCTTCAGAAGCTAATTCTTCAACAAACCCACTAAAACCTGTACCAGCAGGTATTAGTCTTCCAATAATTACATTCTCTTTTAAACCTCTAAGCCAATCAGATTTACCTTCTATAGCTGCTTCTGTCAGAACTCTTGTTGTTTCTTGGAAAGAGGCTGCTGAAATAAAGCTATCTGTATTAAGAGAAGCTTTAGTTATACCTAATAAAACAGGTGTGAACTCTGCTGGTGCGCCCCCAGTAATAGCCATTGCTTGGTTTGTGTCTTCTACTTGCCTTAATTCTATTAACTCTCCAGGAAGAAGGGTGGTATCTCCAGCATCTTCAATCCGAACTTTACTAGTCATTTGTCTAACTATCACTTCAATGTGTTTGTCGTCAATCGCTACTCCCTGAGATTTATAAACATTCTGGACCTCATTCACCATTCTTCTTTGTAATTTTGATATAGATTCTTGGGCTGCTTCCATTAAAGGCTTTTGATCTTTTATATCCGTAAATAAGCAATCAAGCAACTCATGAGGATTAATTGGACCATCTGTTAAAAGTTCGCCTCCTGTAACTTGTTGACCATCACTTACCATAATATTTTGTCCTAATAAAATTTGATACTCGTTAATAGAATCATCTCTCTCTATAACAGATAAAGATACTGATTCATCATCAGTTCCTTCCTTAATTTGCACAACTCCAGATTTTTTGCATAAGATTGAAGAATCCCTTGGTCTCCTTGCTTCTAACAATTCTTCAATTCGAGGTAAGCCCTGAACAATATCCCCTGTTTTCTGCCTTTCAAAAACCAGTAATGCCAAACCATCTCCTCGGAGAACTAAATCTCCATCTTTTACATGCAAAACAGAATCAGGAGAAACCATATATGGTCTTCCAAGTCTCAAGGTTACAGAGTCACTAGAAACATCTTCTATTTCTCCGCACGAAGTAGATTTTTCTCCTGCACTAATTGAATCCCCATCAACTAGACGATCACCAACTTTAACAAGAGCTTTACTTTTGATATTAATTTTTATTTTGTCCTCTTCTCTTTCAACAATAAGCCTTCTGATTGGCTCATTTTCAACTACATCAGGTAATTGCACTATTCCTTTCTCTTTACAAAGAATTTGAGTAGTAGCAATTACATCTCCAGCTTTAACAAACTGATTATTCTTTACTTGTAATTCAGTATGTGTTGAACCGTGACTAGAATCAGACATAGTGTCTCTTCTCACCAAAATAGATTCCAAGATAACTAAATTTAATCTATTTATAGATTTAGAACTTTTATCTTTAATTGTCTCAACATCAATTGTCATCTGTGGTGTAGCATCAAAACTTTCTAAAGTTAAATGAGTTTTGAGAAGTTCTACACCCTCAACAGATTTTATTAATTCACCATCTTTGTAAGAAAGCCTTTGAATAGCTTTCAACCCCAGGGATGGTCCTTTTTCCTGTTTAACATGCGATAATTCAGGCAACTCAGCCTCATCAGGAATGTGAAATTCCTCTACAGTTCTTAAGAGTAAACCCTTACCTTTGGATGTTTCTAATTTTTGAACAAAAAGAATTTCATTATTATCTACCCCATCAATAATTTTTTCTCCAGGATTAACTAACTTTCCTTCTTCAGTAAATCGACTTAAAATTTCTTCATCTTGACACTCATGAAAAGAACCATTTCTAACAGTAATTTCTCGCAAGATATCATTTTTTTGAGTTACTGTGACAATACCTGAAGTTTGGCTAAATATATCTTTGACAACTTCTGTTCCTGCTTCGATCCATGCCATATCCTCGGTCATAAGTAAGGATATATCTTTATTGATTTCGTGTGTCTCTTGAGGAATCCAAAGCAATGTTCCACCTTGACTTACTTCGAAACCATTTTTAGATGATCTTGCTTTTTTGACACTTAAACCAGGTGCATATTTCACCAATCCGCCAGTTTTTGTCCTGAACCTTTCATCTGCTAAATCAGCAATTACTTCACCGCTACTAATTTTACTTCCAGGTGAAGTATTTAATCGATAAATAGTTCCATCGTTAGACTCTAAATGAAATATTTCACCTGAATGAGTGGACTCTTCAATTAATTTAAAATTACTTAATAGCATTGAGGTTGTAACTATCTGGACTTCTCTTGAATCACCTACAGATTCCCTCAAACGTACTTCGCCACCGAACTCGCTAAATTGACTTGCTTCTGCTAGGACAGTTCCTTTTTTTACATTTTTATCTGATGAAATAACAGGTTTAGCATTGGGAGGTAGATTATAAACATCTCCAGCTAAGACCCATAACCTTCCTAATCTTTGAGCTTTCAAAGTAATATTACCTTGTCTATCAGTAACTTCCTTTGGTTGAATAACTTTGTCATACCTTACTTGTCCAGCTAAATCACAAATAACATCCTTAGTAGCTTTTTCAACACTTTTCTTTACCGCTCCTGAAGTAATTTGCGCGACTGTTACATCTGAATCAATTTCTTGACCATCATCTACAAATAAAAGAGATCCACTTGTTACTTCAATTTTTTGAGGTTTGCTGGAGTTAACTACAGAAGGGATAATCTTTAATAAAAAATCTACTTCAGCTTGTTTAGCTTCCACTCCGTGTGGAGTTCTATATCCTCTTATCTTTGCTTTTGAACCAAATTCAACTTTACCTTTAACTTTAGATCTTACAACTCCACTTTCTGCCGTAGATACACCACCAGTATGAAAGGTTCTCATTGTCAATTGGGTTCCAGGTTCTCCAATTGATTGAGCAGCAATAATCCCTACAGCTTCTCCTAAATCAACTAATTGATTGTGAGCCAAAGCCCATCCATAACATTTTCTGCAAACTGAATGATTAGCCTCACAAGTTAATGGAGATCTTATATTTACTTTTGAAATTAATGATTTCTCTACAATTTTAGATAATGCTGGGTCTATAGCAGTGTTCTTTGAAATAATTAAGTTACCTTCAGAATCAAAGATATCTTCAGCAGTAAGTCTTCCGATAAGCCTTGAGCCAAATTTACCATCTTCAGACTCAACAACTATTGATCGTTCAGTGCCGCAATCCTCTTCTCTTACGATCACATCTTGTGCTACATCAACCAATCTTCTTGTCAAATAACCTGAATCAGCAGTTCTTAATGCTGTATCAACTAAACCTTTCCTTGCGCCATAAGAAGAAATCACATATTCAGTAACTGTCAGACCTTCCCTAAAGTTTGTTCTAATAGGTAAATCAATAATTTCCCCTTGAGGATTAGCCATTAACCCTCTCATCCCAACAAGTTGTCTTACCTGAGACATATTACCTCTAGCCCCAGAATTAGCCATCATCCAAACTGAGTTAAGTGGATCGTTTTGATTGAAATTATTCTTAACTGCATCTACCAATCTCTCGTTAGTTTCAGTCCAAGTATCAATAACCTTTGTATGTCTCTCAACTTCTGTGATTTCTCCAAGTCTATAGCATTCTTCAGTAGCTGTAATTTGTGATTCTGCCTGTCCAATTAAGTCTTGCTTAGCCTCAGGGACTTTCAAATCCTCTACTGAAATAGATACAGCTGCTTGTGTAGCATATTTAAATCCTAAATCTTTTAAATTATCAGCCATTGTTGCAGTTACAGCAGTACCATGTGTTTTATAAGCCCATGAAACTAAATTCTTTAAAGCTTTTTTGTCTACTACTTTATTTTTGAATGAAGGCGGGGTTTTTGCCAATGAAGGTGTGATTATTTTATTATCTCTTTTTGAATTTTTTGAAGTTTTACGTACTCTTGAATTTTTTTTTGGTTTAGATGATGTCATGTTTTTATGGATAAATAATTAGATAGTTAAATAGATCAGGTTATGGAGACAGAGTCAATGATCGTATGATTCATAATCACCCTCCCGACTGTTGTTAAGATAAATCTACTTATTATATTATTTTGAGAATCAAATCTGTCTCTTCTAAAATTCCAAACTTCTAACCTGGAGCCATCTTCCAATTCTTTAGATTCTTTTGGCTTGTTGGATTCCTCTTCATCATCAACTTCACCGTTAAATCTTAACCAGACCCATTCATGTAAACCAACTCTCTTATCTTCAAAAGCAAATATTACATCTTCTAATGAAGCAAAAGTTTTTTTATTATCACCAAAATTTGGTTTTTTAAAGTCTGGTTGTAATGCTGTTAGATAATATGAACCTAAAACCATGTCTTGTGAGGGAGTCACTATTGGTTCTCCTGTTGCTGGTGAAAGAATATTATTACTGGCTAACATAAGCATTCGTGCCTCTGTTTGTGCTTCTAATGCTAGAGGAACATGAACCGCCATCTGATCTCCATCGAAGTCAGCATTAAAAGCAGGACATACAAGAGGGTGTAGTTGGATAGCTCTTCCACCTACTAATTTAGGTTCAAAAGCTTGAATTCCTAATCTATGAAGAGTAGGAGCTCTATTTAATAGTATTGGATGGCCTTCAATAACTTCTTGGAGTACTTGCATGACTTCATCGTCTGCTTTTTGTATTAATTTTTTTGCGGCTTTTATATTATTTACAATATTTTGACGTATTAATCTATGTATTACAAAAGGTTGAAAAAGCTCAATAGCCATTTCTTTTGGAAGTCCACATTGATGCATCTTTAACTTTGGACCAACAACTATGACAGACCTTCCAGAATAATCAACACGTTTACCTAGTAAATTCTGCCTAAATCTCCCTTGCTTTCCCTCTATAATATCGCTAAGTGATTTTAAGGCTCTATTATTTGCACCAACAACTGTTCTACCTCTTCTTCCATTGTCTATAAGAGCATCAACTGCTTCTTGCAACATTCTTTTTTCATTTCTAACAATAATTTCAGGAGCTAAAATTTCTTGAAGCCTAGCTAGCCTATTATTCCTATTTATGACTCTTCTGTATAGATCATTTAGATCAGACGTGGCAAACCTACCACCATCGAGCTGTACCATTGGTCTAAGATCAGGAGGAATTACAGGTATAGCATCTAGTACCATCCATTCAGGCTTTGCATTTGTTGCAATAAAATTATCAATAACTCTTATTCTTTTAATAAGTTTTGCTCTTTTCTGACCTTTACTATTTGTGATTTCTTCTCTGAGTTCTTCGGCTATCTGATTTAAATCAAGATCCTCAAGTAATTGCTTGAGAGCTTCTGCACCTATACCCACATTTGGTTCATTTTCAATAGTTGAATCTTCCGCATAAATTTCATCTTCTATTTCTAACCATTCATCTTCAGTAAGAAGTTGCTTATATTTAAGATCTTTATGATCACCAACATCCAAGACAACATAACAGTTGAAATACACTATCTGTTCTACATCTCTAAGTGGGATATCTAAGAGAATTGCGACATAACTGGGAATACCCTTCAAATACCAAACATGAGAAACTGGAGCTGCGAGTTTTATGTAACCCATTCTATGTCTTCTTACTCTACTTTCAGTGACTTCTACTCCACATCTCTCGCACACAATTCCACGATGTCTAACCCTTTTATATTTACCGCAGTGACATTCCCAATCTTTAGATGGTCCAAATATTTTTTCACAAAAAAGACCATCCATTTCTGGTTTTAGGGTTCTATAGTTGATAGTCTCAGGTTTAGTAACCTCTCCTACTACTTGTCCATTTGGTAAAGTCCTCTGCCCCCAATCCATTATTCTTTGAGGGGAAGCAATAGAAATTTTGACGTAATCAAAGTGATTTTCTGTTCTTAAGTTGCTGTGAGTCATTGTTTAGGTAATTTAAATTAGAAAGTTTTGATAAAGTATTTAATCTTCCTCATATTCAGAGGTTCCCAGAGATTCGTAGGTCGGCCTCGAAGGAGTATTCCTTCTTGGATTCACATCTTGCATTAAATCAACTTCCTTACCTTCATCTGTGTATACACCAATATCTAGACCTAAAGATTGCAATTCTCTCATTAGGACTTTAAATGATTCTGGAGTTCCTGGTCTAGGGATAGGTTTTCCTTTAACTATTGCGTTTAATGCTTCATTTCTTCCTTGCATATCATCTGATTTAACGGTTAACAATTCTTGCAAAGTATAAGCAGCCCCATATGCCTCTAAAGCCCAAACTTCCATCTCTCCAAGTCTTTGACCACCTTGTTGAGCTTTACCACCTAAAGGCTGCTGAGTAACTAAAGAGTATGGACCTGTTGATCTGGCATGAATCTTATCATCTACTAAGTGAACAAGCTTTAGAAAGTGAGAATATCCAACAGCTACAGGTTGATCAAAAGGTTCACCAGTTCTACCATCTGTGAGTAGCAACTTCCCAGGATCTTCAGGATTATAAACCCAATCCTTTCCATCTTGCTTAGAAGCTTCCTTTAAAAATGCTTGTACAGTTTGATGTGATTTTTCAGATCCATACATCTCATCAAAAGGGACAACTTTAACTCTACAATTTAAATTTGATGCTGCCCAGCCCATCAACAATTCAAAAACTTGTCCTACATTCATTCTACTTGGAACACCTAGAGGATTTAAGACAATATCAACTGGAGTACCATCCGGTAAATAAGGCATATCCTCTCTAGGTAAAATTCTGCTTATAATACCTTTATTTCCATGTCTACCAGCCATCTTGTCACCTACCTGGATTTTTCTCCTTTGAGCGACATAAACTCTTACTACCATGTTCGCTCCTGGAGGTAGCTCATCTCCTTGCTCCCTTGTATATATACGCACATCTAAAACCCTTCCTTTTTCTGTTTTAGGAACTCTAAGAGAATTATCTCTCACATCACGTGCTTTTTCGCCAAATATAGCTCTCAAAAGTTTTTCTTCAGGTGGTTGATCTGATTCTCCTTTAGGAGTCACTTTTCCCACAAGGATATCACCGCTCTCTACAAAGGCACCTGTTCTGATGATTCCCATTTCATCAAGATTATTCAAGCTTTCTTCTGAAATATTCGGAATTTCTCTAGTGATTTCTTCAGGACCTAATTTAGTTTGTCTGGCTTCTATTTCATATTTTTCTATATGCACTGAAGTATAAAGATCATCAGTAACCATCCTTTCACTTACAAGTATTGCATCTTCATAGTTGTAGCCTTCCCATGGCATGTAAGCAATTAAAACATTCTGTCCCAAAGCTATTTCGCCTCCTTCACAAGCTGAACCATCGGCAAGAACCTGTCCAGAAATAACTTGGTCTCCATTTTGTACTATTGGTCTTTGATTTAAACAGGTATCTTGATTGGATCTCTGATATTTTTGAAGATAGTGAACATGCTCATTGCCATCTACATCTTTTACAACTATTTCATTAGCATCAACATATGAAACGATTCCGTTTACTTTTGAAATCGGTACCATGCCTGAGTCTCTAGCAACTTGGGACTCTAATCCTGTTCCAACTAGGGGTCGTTCAGGTCTTAATAATGGAACAGCTTGACGCTGCATATTGGAACCCATTAAAGCTCTATTAGCATCATCATGTTCCAAGAAGGGGATAAGAGAAGTTGCTACTGAAATAACTTGAACAGGAGAAAGCTGAACATAATCAACTTGATGAGGCGGCACTTTCTCAAAATCTTGCCTATACCTTACTGGGATTAAATTTGCGAGAATATTACCACTTTTATCAGTGGCCACATCGCCAGGTGCAACCCTACATTCATCCTCTAAGTCTGCTGATAGATAAACAGGGCTACTTTCTTTAAGAACCCTACCTTTTTCTACTTGCCAAAAAGGAGTTTCAATAAAACCATATTCATTAACTCTTGCATGTGTTGCAAGAGAATTTATTAGCCCTGCATTTGGGCCTTCAGGAGTTTCGATAGGGCATAATCTTCCGTAGTGTGAAGGATGAATATCTCTAACTGCAAAACCTGCTCTTTCTCGAGTGAGCCCACCTGGACCTAATGCTGAAATTCTTCTTTTATGGGTTAATTCAGCTAATGGATTTGTTTGATCCATAAATTGGCTTAATTGACTGGATCCAAAAAATTCTTTGATAGCTGCTACCAATGGTTTAGGATTAACTAACTGAGCTGGAGTAAGAGAATCTGTTTCACCAACAGTCATTCTTTCTTTAATAATTCTTTCCAATCGGTTAAGGCCAACTCTGACTTGATTTTGAAGAAGTTCTCCAACAGATCTAACTCTTCTATTACCCAAATGATCAATATCATCTAAACTGGCGCCGCCAATATCAAGTTCCAGATTAATAAGATAATCAATCGTTGTAAGAACATCTTCGTGTGTAAGGGTTCTGATGTGATCTGGAACAGTTAATCTCAATTTATTATTAATTTTATATCTACCTACTCTTCCTAAATCGTATCTTTTAGGATCGAAAAATCTACTATGTAGAAGTTGTTGCCCACCAGAGACTGATGGGGGTTCTCCTGGTCGCAATTTTTTATAAAGTTCCAATAACGCTTGATCTTCAGAATTTATTCCTTCATCATTTGCTGCATCAATCGTTTGTTTATAAAACTCAGGATGTCTTAATTTGTCAATAACATCATTATCTGAGAGACCCATAGCTCTCATAAGTACGTGCGCATTAATTTTTCTTGTTTTGTCAACCCTTACATGAAGCAAATTATTTTTATCTGTCTCAAATTTTAGCCAAGCTCCTCGGTTAGGGATGACGCTAGCGTTATAAGTCCTCCTACCATTTTTATCCATTTCATCTTTAAAATAAACCCCTGGACTACGTACTATTTGATTGACTATTACTCTTTCAGCTCCATTAATAATAAACGTTCCTCTTTCTGTCATTAAAGGAAGTTCACCAATAAACACTTCTTGCTCTTTAATTTCTCCTGTTTCTTTATTAATTAATTTGCAAGTGACATACATTTGCGAAGCAAATGTGGCATCTCTTCTCTTGGCTTCTTCAACATCATGTCTTGGTCTTTTTAACCTATATTCCTCACCAATAAAATGTAATTCTAATTTACCGGTGTAATCAGTAATTGGAGAAAAGCTTTTTAATTCTTCAATTAATCCTTTTTCAAGAAACCATTTAAAGCTTGCTCTTTGAACTTCAACTAAATCTGGTAGATAAGTTGCTGTTTTAGCTATCTGTAAAGCGCTACTGCTCATCCAAGAAAACCCGCCATTCTGTAAGTTTTACTAATTACTTTAAATTTAAATTAACTTTAGAATCAATAGAAGGAATTTTGGATAGAATTCTAGATTTTAATCTTGAATTCAACAAATATCCCTACTAATAAAAAACTTTAATTATTAAAGATATTGGTTATAAAACCAAACTTTAATTAGATGATTACTAATAATTAAAAAAAATTTCCAGTAATTTTAAATACTAACAGGTTTAGTGTTACTTTATCAAGTCAAATTTAAATAAATCTTCAGCATTCCTATATGACTCTTTTGCAATATTTTTCAATTCTGAAGATCTTAAACTAGCTATAGAATTAGCCACACTTTCAACAAAAGCCGGCTCATTTCTTTTCCCTCTGTATGGAACAGGAGCTAAAAAGGGTGCATCTGTCTCTATCAAGTATCTATCACTTGGAACTATTCTTGCACATTCATGAATTTCATATGCTTTTGGGAATGTAACTATCCCGCTAAAACTTATATAGAATCCAAGATCTAAAAATTGCTTCATTTCATCAGGCGTTCCACTCCAACAATGCAGCACGCCTTTGGGACATTTACCTTGTTTAGATAGCATATTACATATTTTTATCATCTCATTTGCAGCTTCTCTACAATGAATAATCACAGGCAAATCAAGTTCATATGCTAAATGCATTTGTGGTAAAAGAGCATCTATCTGTTTATCAGAATTATCACTTTTAAAAAAATCCAACCCCAATTCCCCAATAGCTACAACTCTTGAATCACCTTGGGCTGCAATTTTCAATGTAGATTTAGAATCACTAGACCATTTATCAGCTTCGAGAGGATGTAAACCAACTGAGTAATATAATTCATTAAATTTTCGAGATATTTTTTGTAATTTAGGAATCTCTGATAACTCACAACATGCATGGAGCAGTTTTTTTACTCCAATCGAACGCCATCTTGAAACAACTTCTTCAAGATCTTCTTCAAAATTTTCAAATATCAAATGACAATGAGAATCTATGAGTTCAATATCGCTCATATTAACTAACTCACTTGCTTATAAGAAAATTTTTAACTAATTTGTTGATTCTTGATTTTTTGTTAGCTCCGTTATTTTTATGTAAAACATTTTTTTTAACTGCTTTATCAATAAGACTGAAAGCTTCATTTACACTAGATATAACTTGATTTTTATTATCTAAATTAGGATCTTGCTTATATTTCTCGCAGTTAGCCAAAGTTTTTTTTGTTAGTGTTCTTACAGTTGATTTATATGATTTGTTAACTAAACGATTTCTTTCAGCAATTTGAATTCTTTTTTTTGCTGATTTGTTATTAGCCACAGTAATTAAATTAAAATATAGTCTTATACTATATCAAAGAGTTAGTCCACTAATCAATAATATATAATTTGTTTTAGATCAGTTAATTATGTAGTTAATCAATTAAAGTTAAAGTAATTATTAAGAATATGAAGATTGTAAATAATAAAGAAAAGGCTCTCAAAGAGTTGAAAAGAATTTCACAAAGAACTTCCTCCGACGACAATAAACAAATAAGTTCAATAGTTGAAGAAATTCTTCAAGAGGTGAAAATTCACGGAGATAAAGCTATAGAAAAATATACTAAAAAATTTGATGGGTATTATCCTCAACCTATGCAAGTGAGTGCTAGGGATTTAAAGACTGCTTGGGATGAAACAGATCATCATTTAAAAAACTCATTGAAAATTGCCTATCAAAGAATAAAAAAATTCCATGAAAAAGAAATCCCTGAATCATTTAAAATAAAAGGAGAATATGGCGACTCCGTCCAAAGAAGATGGACGCC
Source organism: Prochlorococcus sp. AG-679-P15 (assembly GCA_003210695.1). GTDB lineage: Bacteria > Cyanobacteriota > Cyanobacteriia > PCC-6307 > Cyanobiaceae > Prochlorococcus_A. The sequence goes on from QCUW01000026.1 coordinate 16,675, forward strand.
TGTAAAAAAAGCTGGCTTATATATTCCTGGAGGTAGAGCTGCATATCCAAGTACA